>NZ_JAATOD010000006.1 GCF_014229645.1 Listeria swaminathanii
CTAGCAATTAAATTACTAGTTTGTTTTGTTGAAAACAGCTTTCTGTTTTCTGCCCTGCGATTACCAGTGAGACTTTACGTCTCATTGCTTTTCGTCTTCTTCTTTGTTCAGTTTTCAAAGGTCAGTTAGTCGCTTTCACGCTTGATGCGCGAATGTTTTCATTTGTTTTTTGCGACTTTTAAATCATATCATTTCAGCAACTATCTGTCAACAACTTTTTAAAATTAATTTATGAATAAAATTCTTTTAAATCGCTGCTATTGTAGCGCCGAAAACTAATATATCAAGTTTTGAGAAATATGTCAACCGAATTATGCATAAAATTTAATAAAAATGAAAAAAATTGCAAGAAACATAAAAAAACACTTAGCTAGGCTAAGTGTTTTTGTTTAATTATTCGTTTGTTTTTCTTTACAATCTGGACATGTACCGTATACTTCCAGCCTATGGTTGTCAATTTCATAGCCAGTCATGTGAGCTGCGAAGTGTTCTACTTCATCTAAGCCCGGATAATGAAAATCAACTATTTTTCCACAGACATTACAAATTGCGTGGTAATGATTAGAAGTAGAAAAATCAAATCGACTAGATGCATCGCCATAGGATAATTCTTTAATTAGACCAGCATCGCGGAAAACGCGTAAGTTATTATATACAGTTGCTACGCTCATGTTTGGGAAGTTACCTTCTAAAGACCGATAAATGTCATCCGCGGTTGGGTGTGTATGTGAGTTAATTAAGAATTCAAGTATAGCATGACGCTGAGGAGTAATTCTTACTCCTGTTTTCTTTAAGACATCTACTGCCTCTTTTAGAGTTGCATTAGACACCGCCATGCACTCCCTTCCAAAAATAATTATTATCTCTATAATACCGGAAATAACGCTGAACTGTCAATAGAATGGCTGAATTTATAGCTTAATAACCTCTACTTAAATCAATTTCGTTGCGTAATTTAGTATTTTCTTTCAAATGAATGATATTTTCAAACCATATTTCAAAGCTTCTGTCTAAATATTTATCCGAATGTCCAGAAACATGTGGTGTGATAGTTACATTATTTGCTTGCCATAAATAGTTACTCTTATCAAGTGGCTCTTCTGGTAAGACATCTAAATAAAAATGAGCGATTAGCTGTTGCTTAGACGCCTCTTCTAAAACACTTAATTCTACAGCGCTCCCTCTTCCAATATTAATAAAGGCGGCATTATTTTTCATTTGCTCAAAAAATGACATTGGGTAAATTCCTGTTGTTTGTTCTGTATGTGGTAAAACACTAACAAAGAAATCGGCTAAAGAAGCTACTTTTTCAATATCAGTCATAGGATAAGTTTCTTTAAATGGTTCTTCAGGATGTCCGGTTGTGTTGATTCCGATTACTTCCATGTCGAATGCTTTGGCGAACGTTGCTACTTTGGCTCCGATAGCTCCTGTACCAGCAACAACTAATGTTTTCCCAGCTAGTTCTGTAATGGGTTCTTCGCTTGCCCAATTTTTTTCATTTTGCATTTTATAGAAGAAAGCGGCTTTTTTGACATGAGCTAACATGAAGGATAAAGCATATTCGCCCATTGGTATAGCGTGAATTCCTCTTACATTAGCAACCTTTATGTTTCGTTCTTGGATTACTTCTCGTGGCAAGCTATCTACTCCCGCGGAAAAGACCATAATTAATTTTAAATTTTTCGCTTGTTTTATTTTTTCTTCTGTAATATTGGAGCCGTATGTGACGATAACATCTACTTCTGCTAAATTGGCAAAATGATTTTTGCTTTCATAGTAAAAAGTGTCATCTGGAAATTTCTCAGCTTGCAAAGTTTGCAGATGTTTTGGGACATCTAACGTAAATAAAATATTCATTTTGCCACACTTCCTCTCCTTAGCTATACTTTCAGTTTATGCTTTTTTTCATTTATCGGCAATTATATTGTTTTTTCGATTGCGGCATCTTATTTTTTCGCATAGAATATAGAAGGTATTAAAATTTTGAGGAGATGACGAAATGGATCATTCAAAGTCAAAGCAATTGCATGATGAAGCACTTTTACATATAGTTGGCGGGGTTAATAGCCCATCTAGGTCAAATAAAGGAGTTGGCGGTGGAATTCCAGTAACGATGGAGCGAGCTAGTGGCGCTTATTTTTATGATGTGGATGGTAATAAGTATATTGATTATTTAGCTGCATTCGGGCCAATCATTACTGGGCATGCACATCCTCATATTACAGAAGCGATTACAAAAGCGGCGCAAAATGGCGTTTTATACGGTACACCTACGAAACATGAAATTACATTTGCGAAAATGTTAAAAGAAGCCATCCCTTCTCTTGAGAAAGTTCGTTTTACAAATTCCGGGACAGAAGCTGTAATGACTACTATTCGTGTGGCTCGTGCATATACGGGACGTGATAAAATCATTAAATTTGCTGGTTGTTATCACGGGCATTTTGATTTAGTGTTGGTGGAAGCGGGTTCCGGACCGTCTACGCTTGGGATTCCTGACTCTGCTGGGGTAACAAAATCTACTGCAGAAGAAGTTATTACGGTTCCGTTTAATGATCTTAAGGCATTTAAGGAAGCACTCGCTATTTGGGGTGATCAAGTTGCCGCTGTTTTAGTAGAGCCAATTGTTGGGAACTTTGGAATGGTTGCGCCGGCAGAAGGATTTTTAGAAGCGGTTAATGAACTTGCGCACGCCAATGACTCTTTAGTTATTTATGATGAAGTTATTACGGCCTTCCGCTTTATGTATGGCGGAGCGCAAAATTATTTAGGTGTTATTCCTGATTTGACTGCTATGGGTAAAATTATCGGTGGCGGACTTCCGATTGGCGCTTATGGTGGTCGAGTTGATATTATGGAAAAAGTAGCACCGCTTGGCCCGGCATATCAAGCTGGTACACATGCTGGTAATCCGGCATCTATCCTTTCCGGTATTGCTTGTCTCGAAGTTTTACAAGAAGAAGGACTGTATGAGCGTTTTGAGAAATATGGTTCGATGCTAAAAGACGGTATTGAGAAAGCGGCTGCTAAACATAATATCGCGGTTACTGTTAACCAAATCGTTGGTGCTTTGACGGTTTACTTTACGGATGAGCCTGTAACTAATTATGCAGAAGCCGGCGCTACTGACGGCGATTTATTCGGACGCTTCTTTAAAGGCATGTTGGAGGAAGGCATTAATTTAGCTCCTTCTAAATACGAAGCATGGTTCATTACTTCCGCACATTCAGAAGCTGATATTTTAGAAACAATCGAAGCAGTTAATACTGTTTTTGGAAAAATGGTTCAAGATAACTAGGTAATATTACTTTATAAACTTGAGAGAAACGTTATAATAGAAGAAGAATGAGCGGGAAAACGAGAAAAATCCCGCTCAAATAGTCTATAGAAAGGAATAACCTTCCATGAAATTCGGAGCTAGAATTTTGAAAACTGGTATTGCAATTACATTGGCGCTTTTTATCGCCCAACTTTGCAATTCACCTTCTCCATCTCTGGCAGGCATTTCCGCCGTTTTTGCTATCCAACCTTCTATTTATAGGTCTTATCGAACTATTTTAGAACGGGCACAAGGGAACGTAATTGGAGCCATCATTGCAATTATTTTTGGACTTTATATTGGTAATGATTTTATTTTAATTGGTGTTGCTTCGATTATCTGTGTTGCTTTATTAATGCAATTTCGTTTGGAGAATACGATTGGCCTTGCTGTCGTGACACTCATCATTGTCATGGATTCTCCTGGTAACGACTTTTTAGAAATCGCACTTATTCGTTTTGGAACTATTATGTTAGGGTTGCTTGCTGCATTTATTGTTAATCTGTTCTTTTTACCACCGAAATATGAGGTTTCATTGTTTCAGTTAATTTATAATACGAATAGTGAAATTGTTCGTTGGATTAAATTGAATCTTCGTCACGCTGCAGACTTCCCTCTTCTAAAAAAAGATATGGAATGGATGCAAAAACAACTAAATCAAACGCGTAATTTATATGGATTGTACCGAGAAGAACGTACTTTCTTAAAGAAAAATGCCATTTCAAAAGGGCGGAAAATTGCTGTTTATAGGCAAATGTTGCTTTGTTCTCAAAAAGGTTTTGAGCTTTTAAAAATTCAACATCGTTATGAAAATGATTATTTGCAGCTGCCACCAGATAAGCAAGAATTAATTCGCCAGCATATTGATTATCTAACTGATAAACATGAACAACTTTTACTAACATATATTGATAAAGTCTCTATTGACCTTGAGTACGTGGAATCTCATTTAGCTCAAGATCCCCAAGATTTGATGCAACTTTTCTTGCGTGAGATGGAAGAAACAGAAAAAGATGAGTACGAGGATATGATGGATAAATATCATTTAATGCGTATTATCGCCTCTATTTTCGCCTATCAAGAGACTATCGATTATTTAGAAAAATTAATTCATAGCTTTAAACTTAGACACACAGCAGAAAATCAAATTGATATTAATGTTAATGAAGACTAAACAAAAAACGAGCTTGGAGATAAACTCCAAAGCTCGTTTTTTTAACGGTATTCTTTATACTTTTCATACCAAATGTCAATGTAGTCAGGAGAGAATGGACCTTTTTTGTCCAAAATCCAGTGGCTTAGCACGTCCACATTAGTCTTTAGTATCCGGTCAATCGAGTCCGGGTACTTCATTTGGCGACGGTGTTGTTCGTATTCGCCTTCATCAAGCAAATGGAACCTTCCATCTGGGAAAACCTTAATATCGAGGTCATAGTCAATGTACTTCAGCGCTTGCTCATCTACTGCAAAAGGTGTCCCTAGATTGCAGTAATGATAAATGCCATCTTCTCTAATCATCGAGATTACATTAAACCAGTAATCACTATGAAAGTAGCAAATAGATGGTTCGCGCGTTACCCATTTACGTCCGTCTGCTTCCACAACTAATGTGTGGTCGTTTCCGCCGATAATAATATTCTCCGTCGATTTAAGCACCACTGTCTTTTTCCAAGTACGATGAAGTTTACCGTTATGTTTGTAGCTCTTGATCTGTATTATTTCTTTCTCTTTGGGTAAGTACATCCTTTATCCTACTTTCCTCATGTACTATCAAAATCATTATTATTATAACATAAGGCAAGACTGCAAAAAAACAATATCGTGCTGAAACGGAACATTTTCCTAAAAAAAGAGTGATTTTTATACAAAATAGCTAATTTTTACCTGTTTTACTTTACTATACTAAAAGTGTTCTACCGCCATCTACTAAAATAGTTTGTCCGCGAATCATATCTGCTTTATCGCTCGCGAGGAAAAGTACTGCATTTACTAAATCATTCGGCTCGATCATTCGACCAGCTGGTGTTTTACTGACAGCATCTTTTAATAATTCTTCGCGATTTGGGAAATGGTTGAGTGCATCTGTTTCAATTAGCCCACCAGAAACGGCATTCACTGCAATTCCAAATGGCGCCAGTTCAACGGCTAAATAACGAGTAAGTGATTCTACTGCCGCTTTCGATACGCCGACTGTCGTATAATTTTCTAAATAACGAATCGAACCAATCGAGCTCAAGCTAATAATTTTCCCGCTTTGGTGGCGTTGCATTAATTTAGCTGCTTCTTGTCCAGCAAATAATAACGCCTTCGCATTAATATTCATCGTCCAGTCCCAGTGCGATTCTTCTAGTTCCATCAATGGTCGAAGTACGCCACTCGCTGCATTGTTAATGAAAACATCTAGTCGACCAAATTCCTCGTCCACCGCTTTAAATAATTCTCTAATTTTTTCCACATCACCGACATTTGCTTTAAAAATGGTGCATTTTCTGCCAAGTTGCTCAATTTCTTGCTGTACTTCTTCTGCTTTTTTACGATTTCTGGAAAAGTTGACCGCGATATCATATCCCTCTTTTGCGAGCGCGATGGCGATTTCTCTTCCCAGTCCGCGACTACTTCCTGTTACTAACGCTACTTTATTCATTTGTTACTCCCCCTTAAAATCTTGCCAAGCTTGCCACATTTTTTGATATGGTACTGGAAAAGCAAGCCGCTTCATTTCTTCTTCCGTCGCAAAATACCAATTTTCATTTGGAATTGCTGACTTAAGCGTTGCTACACGAATATCCATTTTCCAGACTAAATGAGAAAAAACGTGTTTGATATGCGCAATTGGCTCTTCTTCTAGTAAAACTTCCAAGCCATAATTATGTAAAAATTGTAGTTTTGCTACTTCGTCATTTTCTTTTTTAGCGATTTCGATGGTTGGGAATTGCCACATATTGGCTAGCAATCCATTTTCTGGGCGCTTTTCGATAGCTATTTTGCCATCTTCAGAAACAACGATGATGCTTAATAGTTCTTTTGTTTTCGTTTTTACTTTTTTGATTTTCACTGGGTAATTCGTTTCAACGCCATTTTTATGCGCTTCACAAAACGGTTGTAACGGGCAAAGCATACACATTGGTTTAGTCGGCGTACAAACGAGTGCCCCAATTTCCATCAAACCTTGGTTAAAAGCGGACGGATTTTCTTTGTCGATTAGTTGGTATAACACTTCTTCAAAAATTTTCCGGGTGGATGCTTTCATAATGTCTTCACTAATTTCTAAAACACGCGCGATAACACGCATTACGTTACCATCAACTGCCGGTTCCGCTTGATTGTAGGCAATACTTAGGATAGCCCCCGCTGTATATGGCCCAACACCTTTAAGTGATAAAATCGTTGTTAAATCGTTTGGAACTACGCCAGAAAAGTCTGCCATTACTTGTTTCATCGCTGTTTGGAGATTTCTGACACGAGAATAATAACCTAAGCCTTCCCAAGCTTTTAAAATATCTGCTTCATCCGCATTAACAAAATGTTCCATTGTTGGAAATTGAGTCATAAAGCGATTAAAATATGGAATCACTGTGTCGACTTTTGTTTGTTGAAGCATGATTTCTGAGACCCAAATTCTGTACGGTTCGGTATTTTCGCGCCACGGTAAGATGCGTTTATTCGCTTCATACCAGGAAACAAGTGCTTCTTGAAAAGCGGTTATTTTTGTTTCATCCCATGTTAGTCTCTTCATTTTTCTCATTTTCCCCTCGTAATTCTAATAGATTTCTAATGTGTGACGCTCCAGATGTGTAGTATAATGTAGACAGGGAATAAAATAGTATACCCATTATTAAGCCGATTTCTATTATACAGAATGCTGGCTTAATTGAATAGTGTTGTGCTCTCATAGGCAACACAACTTGTATTTTTCAAGACCGATTTTAGAGGAGGCAAAGTCATTGGATACTGGCACACATGTAGTAATGGGAATTGCACTCGGAGCGTTAGCAACCGTAGACCCGGTAGTTGCCGGAAGTTCTCAAGCTGCCATTGGTATTATGACAGCAACAATTATTGGTTCACAGATTCCAGATATTGACACTGTATTAAAACTTAAAAACAACGCTGATTATATTAGAAATCATCGAGGAATCACGCATTCCTTGCCGATGCTTGCCATTTGGCCATTACTTATTTCATCCATTTTGTATTTACTTTTCCCAGCGGCCACGTTTATTCATTTACTGTTATGGACGTTTATCGCGGTGGGATTACACATTTTTGTAGATATTTTTAACGCTTACGGGACACAGGCGATAAGACCGTTCAAGGAAACATGGGTCGCATTTGGATTTATCAACACATTTGATTGGTTCATTTTCGGTTCTCATGTAGTTGCTATTGCGGCTTGGTTGTTAGGTTCCCCAGCACTACCTACGTTTGTCACGCTCTACGTCATTTTGGCACTTTATTATGTGGCAAGATTTGTTACGCAGCGTATGATTAAACACGCGGTTCAAAACTTAATTCCAGATTCAGAAGAAATCATTATTGCTTCCACAATCCACTTCTTTCAGTGGCGTGTGGCAGTAACAACCAAAGATCATTATTATGTAGGTCGAGCTTTCAAACGTAACATCTCCATCTACGAAAAATTTGACCGGTTACCTGTTCCAGATAATGAAATCATTCGTTCTGCGAAAAAAGATAAAAATCTCGCTGCTTTTATCTCTTTCTCCAAAGTATACAACTGGCGGATTGAGGAAAAACTAGATGGTACTTATGTAACATTCACCGATTTACGTTATCGTAGTAATGGGCATTATCCATTTGTAGCAGTTGTTAAATTAGATGATGATTTAAATATTATCTCATCGTACACTGGTTGGATTTTCTCGACGGAAAAATTATACAAAAAACTAGCACCTGTTAGTATTTAAAAAAAGACCCGGAATCCGGGTCTTTTTTATTTATCTACCTGTACTTCCTACCCCACCAACACGTGATTCGTTTGCGACGATATCAGTATCTGCAACTAAGTATTTTTGGAATACGCCTTGAGCGACGCGTTCACCAGCTTCAATTACAACTGGTTCAGATGAGAAGTTTTTGATGGCAATGCCGATATTGCCGTCATTACCTGGGTTACTATAATAAGAAGAATCAATAATTCCTGTCCCGTTACATAGTAATAAACCTTTTTTAATACCGATGGAAGAGCGAACATGGATGTTTAACACTTCATCTTCTTGCATATAACTTTTAATATCTGTCCAAAAAATATGTTTTTCTTCTGGTGCGATAGTTACTGTTTCGTTAGAGAAGAAATCATAGCCAGCTGAACCTTTGTCGCCGCGTATTGGTAGAGATATTGTTTGTTCTGGAAATTTTCTACTTGCTTCATTTACTACTTCAAATCCTCTTACTTTCACTTTGTTCACTCCTATTTGTTTGGGTCTTTTCGTTCTACTTGGTGTAAAAAGCTACCGTGGCGCTCGATTTGCTGACGAACGTAATCCGCCGCGTACTCAGGACCGCGGTACGGGTAACCTGCTTTTGCATAGGAACTTTCGAAATCGGACCAAAGCATTTCAATCCACCATAAAGCTTTTTCTTTATCTAAATGCGGGTTTTTAGCCATTAATTCCGCCGTTAGTTCATCTAAATACGTATACAATTCACTCTTCCTCCTCGAAACTGATTTCATTTTCAGTTAGGTATGATTGAATTGTATCATAAGAAAAACCTTTCTGCATTAGCGATGTGATTGTTTTTTGCTTGGCGATGCTTGGTTTGTAGCGTTTATTTTTACGCATTGTTTTTTTCACTTGTTTTTGCAAGATATCCGCTTCATCTGCTACGTCTATTTCGCTTGTTGCTTCTAATGCGGCCGCTTTGGCTAATTCACTCGTGTAGCCTTTTTGGATTAAATCGGTGATGATTTTTTGTTGGAGCATTTTTTTGGCGCTTTTATTGTTTCTTTTCATGATTTTGATTGCTTGTTTTGTGGCATTTTCGAGCTGGGATTCGTCCGAATATGCTTCGATAACTTGGCTAATGATTTCTCTTGTTAAGCCTTTTTCGACTAATTCGCGCTCGATGGTTCGCGGGCCTTTTAGGGTTGTTTTTATTTGAGTTTTTGTGTATAGTTCCGCAAATTCAACATCGTTAATGTAATCCATATCGGCTAATTTTTTTAAAATCTCATCAATCGCAAAAGGTTCCATCTCTTGTTTTCTTAAATAATCACGAATTTCTTTTTCCGAGCGGACGCGATGTGATAAGAAGTTGATGGCTTTATTAAGACCTTTTCGGACCATATCGGATTGTTTGATTTCTTCTATTTCAGCCTCAGTGAGCGTTTTTCCTTTCATTAGTTGGTAACGTGCTAAAACTTCTTCGTCTACACTAAAGTTGTATTTTTCATCAATAAAAATGTTGTAGCGTTCTTTGTTTTTCTGCTGGACACTTATGGACGTGATTTTCATAATCCGCCTCCTTCTCCCCTCTATCATACCGCAAAAATTGGTTTTAATACTACTAAAAAGGGAATAAACTAGTTAGGACAATAAAGAGGTGATAAAATTGCATATCTTACTTACAGGCGCAACGGGTTTTATTGGTGATCATTTAGTGCATGAATTAGAAAAATCTGATCATGAGCTTTACATTTTAACAAGGCAAAAACTGAAAAACCGTGCGAACGTACATTATATTGAATGGTTAAATGATGATAAATTACCTAATTTAGAAGATTTGCCAGTGGATGTTTGTATTAATTTTGCAGGTGCTGGTTTAATGGATGAAAAATGGACTTATGAAAGAAAAAAAGTGATTGTAAATAGCCGCATCGAAGCTACTTCAGCGCTCTTATCGATTGTGAAGAAAATGAAATCCAAACCAAAACTATGGATTAATGCAAGTGCAATTGGGGCTTATACGTCCTCAAAATCAACTATTTATCTGGATACAGAAGAAAATACTTATGCAGATAATTTCTTAGGAAAAACGGTTTATGAATGGGAAAAGACAGCAAGTGCGGCAAGTGATTTAGGTATTCGTGTTGTTTATGCGCGCTTTGGTCTTGTGCTTGGGACTGATGGTGGCTCGTTCCCTGTGTTTGAAAAATTATTTCAAACTTATACAGGCGGACGATTCGGTAATGGTAGACAATGGTATTCTTGGATTCATGTCGATGATGTTGTTGCAGCGATCTTATTTATTTTCGATCACGAACAAATAAGCGGTGTCGTCAACTTCACTGCCCCTCATCCTGTTCAAGAAAAGAAATTTGCAGAACGTCTTGGGAAAAAGATGCATAAACCATATAAAACACCAGTTCCTAAAAAAATTATTAAATTCATTCTTGGTGAGCGAGCAATGACTATTTTGGATAGTCAACGCGCTTATCCAGAAAAATTAATGAGTCATCATTTTGAATTTCGCTTTGAAACATTGCAGGAAGCATTGGATGACTTGCTTGATTAATAAAAAAACCAGACTCTGATTTTACTCAGAATCTGGTTTTTTTGTTTGTTCTTCTAGCGGGAAATCAAGGACGACTTGATTATTTGCAAGTGGTCGTTTTTTACCAACGAGAATCATTAATTGTAACATCGTAAACGCAATGGAGCTTCGTTTTCTAAAGGCAACAAATTTTTGTTCCCATTCGGTAACGTACTTAGATTTGAAATTACGTAATCCTTTGAAACCGTAAAAGCCTTGACTATAACGGTAAACAAGCCCTGCTAATCGCTCGCCTAGGAAGGCATATTTACTTTCTCCGACATTCGCAAGTGGCGCCATGCCGGCATTAAATGTTTGGAATCCATCTTCTTTAGCTTGTTCGAATAAGTTGATGAAAAGGAAATCCATAATGCCTGAAGGTGCTTCTTTGGAATAACGCATTAAGTCGATGGAAGTCATTTCGTCCGTATAAGACGGCATCATGGAGGCAAAACCGACGATAGTACCCTCACCATTTTTAGCGATGGCAATAGGTGCTTGTTCTAGATAATACGTATCAAAGAAACCTAGTGAAAATCCTTTTTCTTCTCTACCATCTAGCCATTCATCGGAAACTGCTCGTAATGTAGTCCATGTTTCATGATCGAATGGTGGATTTATTATTTCAAAAGTATAGCCTTCTCGGTCGAGTTTATTCATCAGCGCGCGTTCGCCTTTTTTCTTTTTACCGCTCATTGTAAAGTTTTGGACGTCTACGAACCCTTCTTCACCAAGCTTGATAAAGTCAAAACCGTGATCGTGTAAATAGGGAATCATCGTGCCGCGAACTTCATAGAAAACTGGTCGATAGCCGAATCTGTCTGCATTAAGCATGACTTCTTCAATCGCATCTTCCATTTTATCCATGTTCCCGGTTGGTTCTCCCATGATGACCATTTTATCGGCAATAATTCGGTAAGCGAAAAGTACTTCCCCGTCCGCTGCCCAGAAAAGGAGTTTATCACGCAAGAACATTGTATGGCTGACTTCATTTCCGCCCCATTTTGCTAGGTGATCGCGCACTTTGACTGCTTCAAATGGGGAGCCTAATTTTTCTTTTGTTGTCGATAAATAAATGTAAATAACGACTAAACTGACGACGGCGATAAAGACACCGACAAAACCGACTAGCCATAGATGTTCAGAGGCAATACGTAAATAGTCTGGAATTTCTTTGGAATGTTTGATATTTGGCGAATTGTAAATGCCGATAACAATATAACCTGCCAAACATACAATGAAAATAATACTATCAATAATTACTTTACTCCATGTATACACCAGTTTTTCCCGGTAAAATTCGTTGCGAGCTAGGAATAAACATAATAGAACAATTCCTAAAAAGACAGCTTGCTTGATAGAGAACACGCGAGCTAATGTGTTGAAAATCGCGCAACCTAGTACGATGACAGTAATGATGTAAGCTTTCTTCGTTTTACATTCGATTCCTCTTGCAAGTCCAAGTAGTAAAAAGCCGAAAGCGACAATCGTAATTTGTGATGTAAATAAGAAATTAAACGGCATAATTTTGTATAGGAATGGCACATGGTAAATGGCGTTTGGCACAGATGAAGATAAAATCAGCAATAAGCCAGAACCATAAACAAAGATAACTAAAAATCGATGCGCCACTTTTTGTAAGAATAGTAGTGGTAATCCTTCTAAAAAGTCGTTTACTCTTTTGCCGGCTTTTTGTACGAAGAATAGTAAGCCAACTACAAAAGGAATAATATAGTAGAAAATCCGATAAAATAGCATCCAAGCGAGTGCTAATTCTTGAGAAACGCCTAATTGGCTAAGTCCAAGAATCATCACAACATCAAATGTCCCTACTCCACCTGGAACCATCGAAGCAATCCCAATCACCGAAGCGATAACAAACAATGGGAACACTTTGAAAATATCGACTGGTTCTCCCATCAAAGTACCAATAATGGCGAAACAGCCAAAAGCGAAGCCCCATTCTAAAAGGGACGCTACGATTAATGTTAGTTCTCGTTTTATTGGTAAATCGACAAATAGTGACTTGCTTTTCCATTTTGTAATTGTAAATAAAATTGGGAAGTACAGTCCCCCAGCAAGTAACCACGGCCAGTAATTAACAAAATGATTTGCAAAGCCTGGAATGAGTAATGTCGCTAGTGATACTAAACAGTAAATCGATAAGCCGGATACTAAGAATAAAGCAATTTTGGAAATAGCTAGTAAAATTTCTTTGTGCGAGGCATTTTTTCCGTAAAAGCTTGCTCTTAGGCTGGCTCCTAACACTCCCCCGAATCCACCAATATTAGTAAAGGTGTTCGTGATCCAACCAGAAGCAATTACGTGCGTTGGCGAAAACTTGCCTGGTAGCAATTTGACGATGACATAATCATATAAAAGCATTGGGGTAACGGATATTAAGCCAACGATAAACATAATAAATATTTGTTCTGGGCTTTGGGAAGTGATATTTTCTTTTAATGAAGGATAGTCAATTCCCGTCGCAATACTAATAATTTCAAATGTAACGAACCCCATAACAAATGTGATAAAAATTATTTTTACGATGGTGCTATTTTTTTGAAACCATGCATAAGCTTGCATTAATTTTTCTTTCATAATAGAGTCTCCTTAACAATTTTCCATTCATCTTCTTTTATTTATTCGTTTTCTAACGGATGGCACAGCGTAAGCAAGTAAGATACCTATTAAACCACTTAACGTATTTAAAATGATGTCATCTATATCTGTCGAACGATTAGGTGGAAGCGAAATACTTTCGAACCCTGTAATCATCGTCGTCTGTGCAAATTGAAGCAGTTCAATGCCGCATGATGTAAGAAATACTACTAACAATGTTTTTCCGGCTGTGCTTGTTATTTTGAAGTAAAGCATGAAGAAAGACAGCGGGCATAACAATAAAACATTCCCGATAATTTGAATGATGGTAGGCATCGTTGGTAATGTTTGCTTAAATGTATTTTCTATAGTTGTAAAAGGTATTAAGTTGATCATTTCTTTTTGAATATGAAAGTTTCCAGTGTAGGTACTGTTGACGAAATCTCCAATTGATATGTAAGCCACTAGATGCAATAAGATAATTATATATAGAATGAAAACGCAAAACCAGATAAAGTCTATCCAATTCTTCAATTTAGCCATGTTCGTTAATATGAGCGTTGCTAAAAATAGTAAACAACTGTTAGCAATTGTATTGATTAAATCAGCGTTATTCCCAAATTGTAGTGCGAGCGAAACCCCGTAAAGGAGATATAGTGCTGGCAATAACAACACAAAAAAACGGCATTTTTGGACCTGCATTCTCGTATTCCAACGCCTTCCGTTTCAAAATCAGCTTTCAGACTCTCTGAATAAGCTCCTAGTAACAGTTTAGCAGATATAAAAATGAAAAGAAAGCTTGTTTGTGCTTACATTTTTGCAAGCTTATGTAAGGCTTTCAGGTTCTTATTTTCTTTTTAGCCAAAAAAGTGCTACAATTTCTTAATGATATTCGTGGAGGAGACTAGGATGAAAGAATTATTAGGGTTATTAAAAGAAGGTAATAAATCCGCCTTAACAGCGGCTCTTGTTAATACAATTGTTTCCATTATTAAAGGGGTTACTTATTTTTTTACTGGAAATATCGCTATGTTTGCCGAAACGTTACATAGTCTTGGTGATGCGGCTAACCAGTTTTTCGTATTTATTGGTTCTGCTTTAAGTAAAAAGCGGCCAACAAAACGCTTTCCGCACGGCTTTGGACGGATGGTTAACTTAGTATTACTTGGTGCAGTTATCGTGGTTGGAATTATGGCGTTTGAAACGATTCGTGAAGGTTTCGCGCATATTATCCATCCGACAAGTTCGACTGGTTTTCTGATTAATCTTACTGTCCTTTTACTTTGTACCGTACTTGAGTTTTCGGTGCTAGTGAAGGCGATGCATGAAATTGCGCATGATGTTGGTTTAGAATCTAAAGGGCTGCAGTTATTTAAAGATAGTATTTTAAATCTTGGTAAAGCAAAAGCAGCGACAAAACTTGTTTTCTTGGAAGATTCTGTTGCAACTGGTGGCGGATTGCTCGCGATGATTGCGGTCATTATTTCGCACTTCACCCCTTTTCATCAAGCGGAAGGTATTGCATCCATGTTGATTGGTGTAATGATGTTTATCGTGGTTGGGAAAGTCTTTTTGGACAATGCGGCGGGTGTTATTGGCGAGTCGGATCAAAGTATGCATTTGACAGTTGGTCAGCTAGTAATGAGCGATCCGGATGTTCGCGATATTCAAGTTTTAACGGTGCTTAAAGAAGGCGATGTTTTCCACGTGGATGTTGAGGTGGAGCTAGACCCTATGCTTACACTTGCTGAAGTGGATGATATTAAAGATCGTTTAGAAGAAAATATCGGAAACCTTCGCGGTGTTGCGGATGTATTAATCTCGTTTGATGAAGATGATGCTATTCGTAACTGGGAATACGGGGACGGACGATAAATCAGGAAAAGCCAAGTGCGGTTCGCGCACTTGGCTTTTTTTAGTCTCCGGGGTTAATAATCGCAAGCACTTGATGATCTTCCCACGTTCCGTTAATCCGCACATTTTTAACAGCGAGCCCTTCTATATGAAAACCCGCTTTTAAAAGAACTTGTTTCGAGCGTTCGTTTTTCGGCATCACACCCGCTTCAATACGATGAAGTCCAAGGATATCAAAACCAAAATCTACTATTAACTCTACCGCTTCTGTTGCATAACCATTTCCATTGTGCGCTTTATCAAGAAAATAACCGATAAACGCGGATTGCAAAGATTCCCGCAAAATGCTAAATAAATTAATCGTACCAATCAGTTCATCTGTATCGTTCAAGAAAATTCCATAATAATACTCCACATCACTTGCAGCAAAATCTTCTAAACGTGAAATAAGCGATTGCTGTTCTTCTATTGAATAAAATCGCTCATCCCGCTCCATCGAAAACCCTTCAAAAAAAACTTTATTCGCTAAATGAAAAGCCAATTTTTGATTTGCATCTGATATTTGAAAAGGCCGTAAGTAAATCCGTTCCCCTGTAATCCGCATCGTTATCCCTCCCGCATTTTTCTAAATTATAAGATTGTTCTTGAGTGATTGCAAGCATGACTACCATGCCAAATTTCTCCATTATACCCATTTTATTAAAAAATAAACCTTCTATTACGAATATAAGTGTGTTATTATGTTGATGTTGGTTATTTTTATATTATTTTTCTAAAAAATGGAGGTTTTTTTAATGATTGTTAATGCGGAAACAGAAGACGCAACTCTCCTTCTCGATGGTTTACTTCAAAACGTGGCAATAATTCGTTTTGATACTAATAAAAAAGTAACTTATGCTAATGCTCTTTTCGCGGAAGCTATGGGATACTCAGAAGATGAAATGATGAAATTGTCCCATCCTGACTTATGCTTTCCTGATTTTGTTCAAAGTGCAAGCTACAAAGAAATGTGGACCAACCTGCTTGCTGGGCAAAAATTTCAAAATAAAATTGAACGAAAAAATGCACGTGGCGAGCGTGTTTGGTTTGAAGCGACTTATATCCCGATTATTCGCGAAGATACTGTTGTTGGTGTGGCAAAAATCGCGACTGACATTACGCGAAGAGAAGAAACAGTCCATGATTTTGCATCAGGTTTGAAAAATATGGCAACCAATTTAAAAGAACATTCCAGTGTTGGAAAAACGCGCAGTGAAGCTCTCCTCGAACTCGTGAAGTCAATCACGAAAGAATCGAATGAGAATACTGTTACTCTACACGACTTACAAACGGAAGCACAAAATATTCATGGAATTATTAATACAATTAATGGTATTGCCTCGCAAACGAATTTACTGGCGCTAAATGCAGCGATTGAAGCCGCACGTGCTGGTGATGCTGGCCGTGGCTTTAGTGTTGTCGCGGAAGAGGTTCGCAAACTTTCGAGCCGTGTGGAAGAAGCGATTAAAGAAGTTGAAAAAAGCGTCAATGGTATCACCCAAGAAATTAATACGATTTCCAGTGGTACAGAACGCGTCGAAGCAAAAGTCGAGGAAAGCCAAGAAGTCCTTATTTTATCTTTAGAAGATTTTAGCCAAATTGAATCTGCCTCTACTGCTTTGGATCAAAATGCCGGTGCCTTCACAAAAATGATTTAACCGACTGCATAAAGGAGCGAAGAAATCTTGAAACTAATAGGAAAACATCCTTCTGGTCGTGCCATTATTATTCGTTTAAACAACCAAGAGTACCATTATGAAACCGCAAATAGTTTTGGAAGCGCCACTTCATTAACACGAGCAAAAACAGAAGCTAGAGCTGATAGTTTTACACCAATTGAAATGGATCAAGGTCTACATATTGGTAATTGGCACTGGAAAGAGCTTGGATAAACCTAACAAAATAGGTAGCAAAAATCTGAAATCAGATTTTTGCTACCTATTTTTCATGTATAACTACATTTTTTATTCTATACCTAGATACTGTTTAGCCACTAATTTGACGAACAAATTGCTTGGCTTGGTTGTTTCTAAATAAGTTGCTAATCCTTTTTCAAGAACTGGCTTAATATTGTTGTCGATATTTATTTGAATACAATCTATGACTTCTTTCTTCTCTAGAAAATCTATTTGATACTCTTTGTTCAATACGCCTTTATCATAAAAAGTAAATCTTCCAAATACATCACTAGTATTAGTTTTAGGATATTTTATTGTAGGATTAAGTTTCACTAATAAAAAACCGTAATTTATAAAATAAGTATTACCATAATTCGATTTTTGAAATTCAACACAAATTATAATTGTATCCGTTCGCAAATAGTACGCCTTTTGTTCGAAAGAAAATCCATTTTCCTTTAATTTATTACCAACTATTTTTTTAAATTCCGTCTTATTCATCTGTTAACTCCTAAAGTGTTTGAGAAGCTATTTAGATTACGCATTTAGCGCTTGTTCTAATTGATCTTTAAAGGCAGTTGCCACATCAAACACAGTAACAAATTGGAAATCGCTCACGTTATATTGAACAACAAACTTATCATCACGATGGCGAACCATAATGGAAGAGCGAACTTTATCACCAATTGCGTCCCCTGCTTGTGTTTCATTATAGAAAACCCAGTGTGTTGCTTCGATTGGATTTGCTGTTTTTTCTGCAAGGTCGCTTTGAATGAGTTGTTTTATTTCGTCACTTAATTCTGGCGCGAATTCATTTTCGATATAGCCGTACCAAATAGTTCGGTAATACTTTGCTTCAAATTCATTTGTTTCATCAAATAGTTTTTTCATGACTGTTTCCTCCTATTGGGTGTTATTTCTATTCGTGATACCTTTTTAAGCGTTCTTCTAATGTCCCAGCGTGTAGTTCAAAAAGGTGATTATCAAAATCGTAAAAATAAATCGACCGTCCCTCACCTTGGACTCTAGGGCGTTCTGGTTTTATTTCCACACCGAGAGATTTAATCCGCTCGATATGTTCATCCACTTCCTCGGATTGAATTTGGAACGCAATATGATTGTAAGTTCGCTCTTGTAAAGATTCCCCTTCCATAATACAAATCCACAGACCAGCTATTAGAAAAAATTTTTCTTTGGAAAGTGAAAAAGTGTTATCTCCACTGGAATAGATTTCTTCTGCATTAAAAATATTCTGTAAGAAAGCAGTTGTTCTATTCAAATCTTTCACGATGAGCGTTATATGGCTTAATCCTGAAACCATAATTTTTCCACCAATCTTTATTTATCTTTTAACTGCAAAAGTACTACGGTCTCAACGTATATCTACACTATAAATATTTCTACAAAATTTTGCGCCAGTTAATTCATAGTTTTAAAGAATTGAAATATCAAAATCTTATATTTTATCTAATATATATTTTAATATCCTCGCTATCTAGATTCCAAAAATGATATGGCACTTTATCCAAGTCAGTTGTAAATTGATTAAATAATTTTACTGGGATTTTGTTTTCTTTTAGTAATGCTATTTCCTTTAAGTGTTTTTGAGATACACCCACTAGCTCTAAATTACTATAAGCGGACAAACATTTTTTTTGAAACTCCTCTGCAAAATATCTACTTTCAAAAAGGAAAATTCCATCTTCTAAAAATAAGTTTTGCTCTATTGAATTTTTTCCTCTACAATTCATAAACATCCAAAAAGGATCTCCTATGGTTTTATAATCTGGCACCAAATATTGTTCATGTTGACCGTTAATAAATTGTTCAAACTCACTATACTTAACAAGTCTAATTCCATTATAATCAGATACTTTTTTAGCGCCATCTTGAAACTCACTTTCTGCCGAAATAAAAATCCCATTTATATTCCCAATATGCTCTAACTTATAATAAAAATTTCTAAGTTCACCAACATTAATCGGATTTTTCCAATTTTTACATTCAATTGCTACCCGATATTTTAAACCAAAATATTCAAAAGAATAGAGCACATCAATTTCATGGCTTGCACCATCAGAACCTAACATAGGTACTCGTACATCAACATCTGCTTTTATTCGTTCATTCTCTGCAATTTGAATGTAAAGTTTTTCAATTATAGACTCGAACTTTTCTCCTTTCGCTTGCGATTGTTTACTCATTTTTGTCACCTCGTAGATAGATTCTTCTAAACTTTTCATGACTAATATTATAGGCGAGAATTTCATAATCACTTCTTTGTTCAAATTGTGGAAAAGCTATACAAAATTCCGGGAACATTCCTTTCTCTTGTAAGCTTACTAATATCTTAAGATGATTTTGCGAAATCCCAAACACTTCAGACTTGTCTTTCAATTTCATACAATAATTTTCCGCCTGTCTTTTCGATAGAAATAGTAAGATATTATCATTTATCATGTTGTAATATCCTGTATTCTCGTCATTATTACTTCCCATTTCCATAACGACCCAAAAAGGATCTCCAACCATGTCTTTCTCAGGTAACATTATTTTAAGATTATCCAAAACATCCATTATAATTTCATTTGAAAAAACAAATTTCTTTAGCTCAATTCCAGCTTGTTCTGCTGATTTTTGAGCCTCAATTGTGACCTTACCATCATAATACATTATGCCTTTTGCAAAAAAATGCATATCCTTTAGCATGTACGCAAACGCCCAAACATCTCTCTCTGTTAATTCAGTCCCTTCTATTGTCTTTATTATTGTCCGTTCCAAATTGTTCAGTTGAATAAACTCAAAATAAATATCCACTACGTGCTCTTTTTGCAATTTCCCTGGAATTTTATAGTCCATTACAATCTTAGGCCTGAAAAAAACTTCTCTTTGAAACCGACTTTTATACATTGAAATAACATTTACTTTTAATCCTGGATTCTCAGACATTTCTATAATTCTCCTTACTGCTTAGGTCAGCTAATATTTGATGTGTTACCACTTACTAGGTTTATAACGACCGACACATTGATATAGTCTCTAATTATTTCGTGTTTTAGTGCCAACATCAGTAAAGACCGTATGCTTTAAAAAGTGCCTAAAATTAAGGTTTGCCAGCCTTAACGTCGTTGTAGCAACGTTATCGTCTCCACGTGAGCTATTTGTGGGAACATATCGACTGGTTGCATATAGCGAATGCGGTATTTTTTCGTAAGTAAAGCCAAGTCACATGCTAAAGTGGACGGATTACAAGATACATAAACAAGTTGTTTCGCTTCTACTTCTAAGCAAGTTCAAGATGTCTATTTTATCCTAAAAATTGACTACGGCTACTTTATTGGCTAGGAATGACGTTTATTTTTAATCTGATTGATTAATTATGTGGTAGGTTTCATCCCTTTGATTAAAAAAGACATATATTTTTGCTCTGTTTTTCTCTGGAACAATATCTAACTCACCTATAAAAAATAATGGTTTCCCATTAGCAAATTTCCATTCCGGATTTTGTAGCCATTTAGGTGGATTTTTTAGATATTTAAAATCTTCTTTAACTTTTTTCTTTATTTGCTCTTTTTTCTCTAATGTGTTTGAAATATTTTTATTCAAAATAGACCTGAAATAATCTGGGGAAATATCTAACCATTTGGGTAAGACCGAAAATACTATATCAGCATCCTCATCCATTTTACTGGAATAGCTAAACAATTCCTCATTTTTCTCTAAATACTGTTTGATGGCATCTTTTACATTAGATATGGAAGAAAAATCGGATGCATCAGCTTCTAAAATGTATAAACATAGATTGCTATAGTTTGTATATGGTGGGATTTTTGTTTCTTTTTCTAATTTGTTTTGTAAAGCTTCATCTTTATAAAAACGATCTAAAAATACTTTGGCAGTAATCTTATCTTCCATAAAATCTATCAATAGTTGTATATCGTTTTCCTCCTAAAAATTTACCTGTTTAAAATAACTAATATCACTTGTATAGAACAACAATGCACCCTTTACTAAAAAGAATGCATTGCTATTTTTTAGTTAATTCTTTAATTGCAAAAGTACTACGGTCTCCACATGCGCTGTTTGCGGGAACATATCGACAGGTTGCATATAGCGAATGCGATATTTCTTCGCAAGTAAAGCTAAGTCGCGAGCTAAAGTGGACGGATTACAAGATACGTAAACAAGTTGTTTTGCTTCTACTTCTAAGAGTGATTTAATCAGTCCTTGGTCACAGCCGCTTCTTGGTGGATCGACGATGACTGCATCGGGGCGGAAACCTTCTTTTACCCATTTTGGTAATACATCTTCTGCTTTTCCTACTTCATAATAAACGTTTTCGATACCGTTTTTCTCGGCGTTTCGTTTGGCGTCTTCAATCGATTCCGGAATAATATCCATGCCGCGAACTTCTTTTACTTTTCCGGCAAAGGCTTGGCCGATTGTTCCAACGCCGCAATAAGCATCTACTAATGTTTCACTGCCTGTTAGTACGAGAGCTTTTTCAACTTCTTGATACAGCCGCTCTGTTTGGAACGGGTTTAATTGGAAAAAGGCACGAGCTGATAAATCAAATTCGAGTTCCATTAATTTTTCTTCAATGCTTTCTTTTCCTGCTAAAAGGAATGTTTCATCGCCGAAAATGAGTGATGATTTCGCTTGGTTTACGTTTTGCATAATCGAGGTCACTTCTGGAAGAGCTGCTTCGATTTCTGCAAGGATTTCGCGTTTTTTCGGTAGTTTTTTACTATTAGTAATGAAAACAAGTTGCGTTTCACCCGTTTTTACGCCTGTACGAACGACGATTGTCCGGACGATGCCACTACCAGCTTTTTCATCATAAATTGGTACGCCGTATTTTTCGAGTAAGTCGCGAACAAAATTCGTTACTTTAATCGTAACGGGTTGTTGGACAATACAATCTTCAATTGGAACAAGTTGGTGCGAGTTAGCGCCGAAAAGTCCTGTTTCGACTTGACCACTACCTACTAATCTTGTTTGGAATTGGCTTTTATTACGGTAACGCCAAGGATCTTCCATACCGATTGTTGGGCGAATTTTTAATTTGGCTGGATCGATTTTTGTATGTTTTTCGATTGATTGAATAACTATATCTCGTTTTAATTCAAGTTGGGCGCTATAGGCCACATGTTGCAACTGGCAACCACCACACGCCTCATAAACTGGGCAAGGTGCGGTAACTCGGTTTGGAGATTTTTTACGGATTTTATTTAATTTTGCTTCGGTGAAACGATCACGAACTTTGACCGCTTCAACAACTACCTCTTCACCGGTAATTGCGCCAGGTACAAATACAACTGCTTTTTTAAAGTAGCCAATTCCTTCCCCGTTGATTCCCATACGTCGAATCGTTAATGGGAATTTTTGGCCTTCTTCTACTGGATTTTGATTCATTATTTTCCTCCATCATTCCAAGTCTTCATTAATACTAACAAAAAAACAGCAACTTGTCAGTAGTTTATGGCATGATTTCAAGACTTTCATCGACAAGGATGCTTTTTTCGACAGAACGAACCATCGAACAGTATTTTGGTGTTAGTTTTAGCGCCTTTTCGAGTGCTTTAGGATCTAGCTCTGAACCGGTTATTTTAAAATGAAGATGAATCGCGCTAATCCGGTTTTCTTCTTCGGGAATGCGTTCCATCGTTGCGTCTATCCATAAATCGCTGAACTCCACCCGTTTTTTTCTTAAAATATTTCGAAAAACAATGGCGCTACAACTGGCAATAGACATTAACATCAAATCAGCTGGTGAATAGTTGGTCATTTTTTCATCAATTAAAAAATCCCCTGTGTCAAACCCATTTTCGGTATAAACTAGCTTTAATGGTTTTGTCATCCTTATCCCTCATTTCTTCTCTTTTATCGTACAAAAATTCTCCTTATTAAGCAAATTAGTAGTATAATGAACAGATAGTCGACCAGAAAAGGAGGCTACTCATGTTATGGAAGGAGTAGAAAATAAAGTGATTGTTTTAGCAGGAATGATTGGCGCTGGGAAAAGTAGTTATACGGAGCTAATCGCAAATGAACTCGGAACAAAGGCATTTTATGAAAGCATTAAGGATAATCGCATCCTCGAAATGTTTTATGATGACCCAAAAAGATGGGCTTTTGCCTTACAAATATATTTTTTAAATACCCGTTTTCGCAGTATTAAAGCTGCTTTGACGGATCAGAATAATGTGCTTGATCGAAGTATTTACGAGGACGCGCTTTTTACGCAAATTAATTTTGAAGAAGGTAACATTTCTGAACCGGAGATGGATACATATCTTGATTTGCTTGATAATATGATGGAAGAACTTGCTTATATGCCGAAAAAAGCGCCGGATTTGTTGATCTATTTGCGCGGTAGTTTGGAGACGGTCCTCAGTCGGATTACTCTTCGTGGTCGCCCTTATGAGCAAATTGAGGATAATCCAGGTTTGCTTGATTATTATAAACACCTTTATAGTCGTTATGACAGCTGGTTTGAATCCTACGATAAAAGTGATACGCTCGTGATTAACATTGACGAAATTGATATTACTAAACCGGATGACGCAAATTATGTCATGCAACTTATTCATGAAAAATTAAAACGCTAAAACAGGCTTATGCTGTTTTAGCGTTTTTTAATTGATTTCGCCTAATTCTTTTTTCTTTTTGCGAATTGCCAGTGTAGCGTTCAGCTCTCCGCCAATCATTAAAATAATTCCGGTCAAATAAAACCATAACATTAAAATAATAATTACCCCGATACTACCGTAAGTTGCTGAGTAGTTACCAAAATTGTTCACGTAATACGCAAAACCAACTGAAGCAACCGTCCAACCAATTGTTGAAAATAACGCTCCCGGAAGGACACTAATTAACGTACTACGCCTGTTTGGTGCCACCCAATATAAAAAGGTAAAGACAACAAAAATAACAACGAGCGTAACGGTCCAACGAAGATTATTCCAAAAACTAAGAAAGTCTTCCGAGAAATTCAAATGATTAATTAAAAACATCCCAATTTGCTGTCCGAATACGAGTAATAGCAAGGTTGCTCCCACTGTTGCAAGCATTGCGAGCGTGAAAAACATGGATAATAAGCGTTGCACGACGTAATTTCGTTTATTCGTTACGCCATACGCTTTATTGAGCGATTTCATGACCGCATTCATACCGTTCGATGCCGACCATAAAGTCGCGATAATCCCGATGGAAAGTAATCCGCCATTTTTCTGCGTTAATAAGGTATTTAAATTTTCTTCTAAAAAGTCCATAATCTGGTCTGGCGCAAATTCTTTAATCATATTAAAAACAGAATCTTTGTCAATATGAAGGTATGCAAGCAATGTCGCCGCGATTAAGAGCATTGGGAAAATGGAAAACAGCATATAATAAGCTAACTGTGCTGCATTCCCAGAAACGTCATTTCGTCCAACTCGCGCACTTACTGCTTGACCCACTTGAACTATCCCGTTATGTTTAATATATTTTACTACTTTTTTCCACACTACTAAGGCCCCCTGTTCTAGTCATTCGTCTGGAAGTTTTTGTTCTATTATGGTAAAATTTTGTCTATTAGCTTGAAAGGAGCAAAAAGATGAATCTTGAAACCCCTTCGCAGGAAAACTTGACTTTTATGTTAACTGAAATTACTACGAAACTAAAAATGGTGAATGTTGGTGTTTTTGAAAATCTTGAGCTTGACTCTGTTGATTATAACGCACTTATCGATATTTATCAGCTAATAAAACGTAAATCAAATTTTAGCCCGCGTGAAATGCAATTATTTGCAGAAGAGTTGCGCCGGATTAGAAAATAAAACAAATGCTAGCCACTTTTTAGTGGTTTTTTGTTTGGAAATAATTAGTGCCAAAATCCACTAAATCTCGCATATCATAAATTTTCGTCGGCGCTCCGATAATGGTCGTCGGATGAAAATTACGTTCTTTCTCATAAGCGCGGCCTAACGCAATAAATGCTTCACTATTATAATCAATTTCCTGATACTTTTCCCAAATGATTTCGCCATTTTTTAAAAACGCGGCTTGATTTTCTGTGAGTGGAAAAACATTCGAACGCTCTTCTGCCAAATGAAGCGATGTATTATTATTATTATCAACGCCAAATAAAATGATTTTCGCCCCAAGTTGGTAGAGTTTTCCAAGCGGCGACTCATCCCCCATGCTTTTCGCGAGTGGTTGTTTCGAAAGGATGTTTTCTTTATCCTTTCCCCAGGCACAAAATGAATGGTAAGGATGAAAACTGCGCGCCACATCAGGAATTGCGCGAAATGTTTCGGCAATGACACCCATCCCGCGAGTCGGGGTTACAAATGGATCAAATGGTGGCGTTTCTGCGCGAATGATTTTCCACCAACTTTCTGGAACTGGCGGATTTTCCCATTTAGATGGATCCGTTAATTGGCCCGTTTGAGCTGGCATAACAATATTGCCCGTTTCACCAACAAGTTCTTGTAAGGCTAAAATAACCGTGACCGGGCCGCCACAAATCCAGTCCGCTTTTGACATGGAGGCATGAAAAATAATCGTATCGCCTTTTTCAATACCCGCTTTTCTCAGGTCAGACACGATTTTATGTTTTGTTGCTGGTTTTTTGGTTCGCCAGATGGCCATTTTTTCTCCCATTTTGTCTGTCACCACCCCTAAAAATAAAGCCAGATGCCTAGAAAAAAACGTCAAAGTAAAAGCAGATGTAGTTTTTACATATGTTTTTACTTGAATTCTGTTCTAAAAGCATCTGGCTAAATAGTTTAATTAGTCGTTTTCGCCTTGATACGTTAAAATTTCTGGGCCATCTTTTGTAATAGCAAACGTATGCTCATATTGAGCTGATAAAGAGCCATCAACTGTTCTTGCAGTCCAGCCATTATCGTCCATTTTTGCTTTCCAAGCGCCCATGTTTACCATAGGTTCCACCGTGATAACCATGCCTTCTTTTAAGCGTGGTCCTTTTCCAGCTTGACCAAAATGCGGAATATCTGGTTTTTCATGTAAAGTTGGTCCAACGCCGTGACCGATAAACTCGCGAACAACTGCTAGATTTTCGGATTCTACGTAGGTTTGGATGGCATGACCAATATCGCCAACTCGAGCGCCAACTTGTGCTTGTTCAATACCTAAGTAAAGTGCTTTATGGGTTACATCCATTAAATGCTTCACATCATCTGGAATTTCACCTACAGCATAAGTCCAAGCAGAATCAGCAAGTGCGCCGTGGTAATTCACGACCATGTCTACAGTAATGATGTCGCCTTGGTTTAGCTTTTGTTTGCGCGGGAATCCGTGACAAATTTCATCATTGATACTTGCACAAATAGCATATTCGTATCCTTCAAAGCCTTTTTGCTCTGGAGTTGCGCCATTTTTACGTAAAAATTCTTCTGTGAAAACTTCTAAATCCCAGCTAGTAATACCAGGTTTAATGATTTTTTTTAGTTCTTTATGCGTATCGGCAAGGATTTTCCCAGCTGCTTTCATCTCATCGATTTCGCGTCTTGATTTGAGTGTAATCATTTCTTTATTCCCTCCTAAAATTTCCGCTATTTCCTATTATAGCTCGAAAACCGCTAGAAATAAAGTAATCTGGAAAAAAGGTTGCAGTTTTTCTGAAGACATTTATAATAGAATGTATCAGTGAAAAAATGGTGGGCTGGTTTGTGCCATTTTAAACAATAAAAAATTCAGAAAATGGTGATACAAAATGACAAAAGTGATGATCGTTTATGCCAGCATGACTGGTAATACACAAGAAATTGCCGACATTTTAGGTGAAGAATTAGAAAAATACGATATCGAAGTAGAAATTGAAGAATGTATTTCAGTTGATCCTGCAGACTTACTAGAATATGATGGCGCCTTAATCGGCGGCTATACATACGATGATGGTCAGCTTCCTGATGAATTCGTTGATTTTTATGAGGATATGGCGGACGTTGATTTTAGCGGTAAAGTGTGTGCTTCTTTCGGTTCCGGCGATACTTTTTACGATGAATATTGCTTAACCGTTGATTTAATTGAAACTCGTCTAAAAGAACAAGGCGCGACGGTTCCAGTTGCGGGGCTAAAAGTTGATCTTGATCCTGACGAAGAAGATGTTGTTCGCGCAGAAAGTTACGCAAAAACATTTGTTGATGTATTAAAAGGTTAATTATAAAGCAAGCGTCCAATCGGGTGCTTGCTTTTTTATTTAATTAAAAATAGCGAAAACAGTCGCTTCGTGGTTGCTTTACCTCATTAATTGAGATACAATTCTCGTATTGAATAAAAAGATTGGAGTGATTAATTATGACAGTATTTAGTGAAAAGTTAGAAAAATATGCAGAATTGATTATAAAAGTTGGGGTAAACGTCCAACCTGAACAGAAAGTAGTAATTATGGCTCCAGTTGACGCGGCTCCACTTGTTCGTCTTATTTCCAAATACGCTTTTGAAGTTGGCGCAGAGGATGTTATTATGGATTGGCGCGATGAAGAACTAGGCGCATTACGTTATAAAAATGCCCCACTACGCGTTTTTGAAAGCGCTCCGGTTCACCGTGTTGCAGAAAAAACAGAGCTTGCTAAAGAAGGCGCTTGTTTTATTTCCATCACTTCCGAAGATCCGGATTTACTAAACGGCGTAGATAGCAACAAAATTGCAACTTTCCAAAAAACAATGGGTGGCGCAATGAGTGAATTCCGCGAGTTAATGCAAGCAAACGTGGTAAGTTGGACAGTTGTTGCAGCAGCTTCACAAGGCTGGGCAGCAAAAGTATTCCCAGATTTGACTCCAGAAGAACAAATGGAAACACTTTGGGAAGCTATTTTTGAAACAACTCGTATCAATACCGAAAACCCGGTAGAAACTTGGAAAAATCACGATCAAACACTGGCTGCAAAAGCAGATAGTTTAAATGAAAAACAATTTACTTCTTTACATTATACAGCTCCTGGAACGGACCTTACAATTGGTCTTCCGAAAAACCATCTTTGGGTTGGCGCTGGTAGTAAGAATAAAAAAGGACATGAATTTATGGCCAATATGCCGACAGAAGAAGTTTTCTGTTGTGCGGATAAACTAAAAGTGGAAGGCTATGTTTCTAGCACAAAACCACTTAGTTATGCAGGAAATATTATTGATGACTTCAAAATCACTTTCGAAAAAGGTCGTATTGTAGGTGTAGAAGCAGCGTCCGGCGAAGAAATTTTAAAAGATTTAATCGCGACTGATGAAGGTTCTCACTACTTAGGCGAAGTGGCGCTTGTTCCAGACCCTTCCCCTATTTCCCAATCCGGCATTTTATTCTACAACACCCTATTTGACGAAAATGCCTCTAACCACTTAGCAATCGGTAGCGCGTATGCATTTAATGTTAAAGGTGGCGAAGAAATGTCTCGCGAAGAATTAGAAGCAGCTGGTGTTAACAATAGTTTAACGCATGTTGACTTCATGATCGGTTCTTCTGAAATGGACATTGATGGTGTAACCGAATCTGGTGAAGTTGTTCCTGTTTTCCGTAAAGGCGACTGGGCGTTCTAATCCTTTTTTAAAACTTATGCCTTTTGCGTAAAACCCTTGTAGCTTTTGGCTTTCAAGGGTTTTCATTTGTTATTTTTTATAAAAGAGAGTGAGGTGCATTGGATGAAATTTAGTACGTGGGACATCAATTTAAAAGTAAGGCTTTTTGGGGAAGCGCTACTCGATATTTCTTTTTGGATGGTCTTCCCCTTTCTAACGATTTACTTTTCGAAAAGTATTGGCCGTGAGCTCACGAGTCTCTTGCTGATTATTTCGCAAGTGTTGGCGGTTTTCACCGCATTACTCGGCGGTTACTTTGCAGATAATTTTGGTAGAAAACGAATGATGAGTATTTCGGTTATTGGCGAGGGTTTTGGTTTCCTTGTTTTTGCAATAGGTGCCCTTCATGTTGTCGATTCTCCTTATTTAAGTTTCGCGGGTTTTGCGATTGCGAGTGTCTTTATGGCGTTTTATCAACCGGCGAGTCAAGCGATGATTGCGGATGTGGTTCCACCTGAACATCGGACACATATTTATTCAGTTTTCTATATGATGATTAATATTGCGGTCGTTATTGGCCCGATTCTTGGTTCGGTACTATTCTATAATTTCACGACAGAAACCTTACTTGCAATTGTTTGCGCAGATTTATTACTACTCTTCTTACTGCAAAAATTTGGTCACGAAACGGCGCCACTTTTAGTTAATCCTGATTTACAAAAAGAAGCGGTTCATAAAAGCATCGGAACGGTTTTGGTAGAGCAGTTGAAAAACTATAAAATTATTTTTAAAGATAAGATTTTCTTCTTATATATTATTGCTGGGATTATTGTTTCTCAGTCATTTATGCAACTGGATTTGCTATTCCCGCTCTATATTAAAGAAGTTATCGGCGCATCTAACCTGTTTTCGTTTCATTTTACTGGTGAGCAATTGTTCGGTGTGATTGTTTCTATTAATGGGTTCTTTGTTGCCGCGCTTACGGTTGTCGTAACTCGCTGGATGAGCCATTTTAGAGAAAAATTTGTCTTTATGAACTCTTCCTTTCTTTACGCGATTGCGATATTTTTATTCGGGATTGCGACTGGACCGTGGGGAGCGATTTGTGCGATTATCCTCTTTAGCTTTGCGGAACTAATGACGGTCGGTTTGCAACAAACCTTTGTTTCCCAACTAGCTCCAGAAGATAAGCGAGCGATGTATTTCTCTGCCGCTGGACTGCGTTATACACTTGGTAAAGTGATTGCGCCGCTTGCGATTACGCTTTCGACTTTAATTGGCTATACGAGCACCTTTGTTATTATCGGTATTTTAGCACTTATAAGTGGGCTGATTTATTATTATATGTACTCGGAATTTGAAAAACAACGACAAACTTCATAATGAAAAACGGCTATCTGTTTACGGATAGTCGTTTTGTTTTGATTACGTTTTTTACGATTTTTTTACGAAGCGGCGCAAATCCCTATCATATTCCCATTTTAAATTACCTTTTCATGTCATCCATGTTTAAAGAATGCTTATAAAGTGAAAAAAGTCTATACTGTTAGTTATACACCTAGAATTTGCTCGCTATTTTTAATAGAAAGTTAGGTGTGAGAATGTTTGGAACAACAACTATTGGAATTGATTTAGGTACTGCGAATATTTTAGTTTACAGTAAAGAAAAAGGAATTATTTTGAATGAACCTTCTGTGGTGGCGCTAAATACGAATGATGGTACGGTACTTGCGATTGGCCAGGAAGCAAAAGAAATGATTGGTAAAACGCCCGCTTCGATTTCTGCTGTCAGACCGATGAAAGATGGGGTTATTGCAGATTTTGATTTGACTAGCGGACTGCTACGTGAGATTATGCGGCGGATTTCGATTAGCGGTGTGAAAAAGCCCAATGTGGTCGTTTGTACGCCAACTGGTGCTACTTCGGTTGAACGTCGTGCGATTTCTGATGCGGTAAGATCCACCGGCGCTCGTTCAGTCGTTTTAATTGAAGAACCTGTCGCTGCTGCTATCGGAGCCGATTTGCCTGTCGCTGAGCCTGTTGCGAATGTGATTGTTGATATTGGCGGTGGTACGAGTGAGATTGCAATTATTTCTTATGGTGGTGTTGTTTCCAGCACATCCATCCGAACTGGTGGCGATCACATGGATGAAGAAATTATTCAATACATCCGTAAAAACTACAACCTTTTAATCGGCCAAACAACCGCTGAACGTATTAAAATGGAACTTGGCTATGCGCCGATTGAACATGTGACCCAGACGATGGATATTCGCGGGCGTGATTTACTCACTGGTTTACCAAAAACGATTCAAATAAGCTCTACAGAAATCCAAAGTGCCTTATCTGAAACGTTATTGCGTATTCTTGAAGCTATTCGAAATACACTCGAATTGTGTCCACCAGAATTAAGTGGCGATATTGTCGACCGAGGTATTATTTTAAGTGGTGGCGGTTCCCTTCTCCAAGGTTTCCGTGACTGGCTTGTACAAGAAATCGATGTCCCTGTACATATGGCTCCAAGTCCTTTGGAATCTGTTGCAATTGGCACTGGTAAATCCCTCGTTTTTGCAGATAAATTAGCTAAAAATTAAACATCCGAAGCATTTGGATTACTGTGTTCTCAGTAAATCCAAATGCTTCTTTATCTTGCTGAAATTCTTTATTTCTGGTAAACTTATTTCTGTTGTCTGTCTTTCCTAGCCCATATAGTTAAACGGATATAACAAGCCCCTCCTAAGGGCTAGTTCGTGGTTCGATTCCGCGTATGGGCGTCATAAAAAAGCCGAAAATTCTTGAGTAAATCAAGGTTTTCGGCTTTTTTCAAACTTTATTGTTCACACATAAAACGTTTCATCTTTTTTCTTTGCTGAAAATTTTAAAGTAAAATCTGCATTTGCTGAAAATGGTCTTGAAGCAATTTTCACCTGCGTAAAGTCACAGCTATTATTTCTTAATGCAGACTTAATCGCTTTGATTCCTACTTCTTCATCGACGACTACACAAAATACATTTAAAGCAAATTGCTTCGTTGGATTCGCGGTTTGCCCCATGTCAAAACCATCAACAATCCCTAAGCCTTTCCAACCTAAATCACTATTTAAGATATCTGTAACCCTATCTTTCAGCCAAATGTCACGTTTCGTTCCATTTAAACTTTTCAGTGGATATTGCACGACTATCCAACATTTTTCTTCTTCAGAGAACTCACTGTAGCCCTGAGGTACAAAGCGATTAAGAAATGCATCTTTGAAAGCCACTTCATCTTGATACTTTTCCAAGTAATTAGCGTCTTTTTCCGTTTGACCAACTTTACCTATTTTTCCGTAATGGATGGTTGCTTCCTTATCATGGATCCAATACTCTGCATAGGAAATTCCGGTTTTTTCTTTTTTATATAGTTTTAGCATGGTTTCACCTCGTGGTGTTTAGTTTTATAATTAACTGCGTGGTTATGAATTTATATTATTATAGCATAAAGACAAAAAGTCCTCTATGCCTTGTTTATAGATAGCTATTTTAGTTTTGATATTTGGTTGAACAGTAGAGAATACTTCAACTACAAAAGACCCCTATAAAATAGACTTTTTAAAGTTTCTATTTTATAGAGGTCTTAAAACTTATAAGTATCTCTCAACTACTGGGATAATCTTATCAGCATGATTGAAAATGTCAATTACATCAACAATTTCTATGGTAGTTTTCTCTTCATCATTTATCACAAAATATGTTCTTGAATTATTAATGTATAATCTTAAAACCCATTTTCTTATACTGTTATCTATAATTATATTAAAGTACGATTTGTTATCTCTATAAAAAATTCTAGATGTATCAATTGTATCTTTCAATAATAATTTAGTTGTAGTGAATGCTTCAATTTCCGCTTCTGTTGTAATAATATCTTCTTCACCATCAGCAGTTACCTCAACTTGAGGAACTTCTAATTCTTCGACTGAAACAGATGTATTAAGCGCTGCATTTAGTTTACTATTTACTTGGTCTGCAATAAATTGTCTAAAACCTCTTTTTACGACCGGTGTGAATTTATCAATAATCACTTTTGTTTTCATTCCATCATAAATCTCTCCAAGGATAAATTTAACAAAGTCTTCACTTGGATCATTTACTTCTTTTGTTAAAAATTCTTTGACGAAATTAAGATATTTTAAATCAGAAGCTGCTTTTGAAATATTATCTACGTCAAAATTTTCTTTTTGGAATTTAAAAATTTCTGAAATTTGGACATCCTTCACTTCTGTAAGTACAAATGAAAAGAATGGAGCTCTGTCCATTTTGTTTGGCTCTTCTAAATCAGTATAAAATCTATATTCATTTCCATTTGTTAAAATACCAAATTTAGCAGTTGTTGTTCCAAAATATCTAAATAATTGTGAATCATGGTTTTTTAAATCTTCTTTAATAGATTTTGCCTCTATTAAAATAATTGGATTATTATTATTCAAGATTGCGTAATCTACTTTCTCCCCTTTTTTAATCCCTACATCTGCAATGTACTCTGGAGAAAATTCAAGTGGATTAAAAACATCATATCCTAGCAATTGGAAAAACGGCATAATTAATGATGTTTTCGTTGCCTCCTCCGTTGAAATCGAGTCTTTAAGAGCAGATACTCTTTCCCCTAATTTTTTTACATCTAATAAAAGCGTTTCAATATCCATCTTCACCGTCTCCTATTTTTATGTATTATTATTCACGTTTTTATACAAACGGAATAATCTTTTAATCAAGTTAAGTGTAATATAAATTCCTTTATTAGTCTATTATTTTCGAAAAATTATACAAATTAAGTCTAAAAAAACATTTTTATACTACTTTGAAGAACATCTGGAACAAAACTTATAAAAGCGAAGTCTATTTAGGTACTTTTAAATTTAATACTTAACTAATAATAATAAAAGCATTACTTATGAAATTCAAGTATAATGGAGTTAATCATCACAAATTGAGGTGCATTCAACATATGAAAAAAGACATTTCTAAACTGTTAAAACTTAGTAGGATTTGTCAAAATCTTACTGACGAACAAATAAATCGTTTAATACAAAATAATCTAATTACATTCGTTCAATATGATCGAAATGAAATCTTATTTTGGACTGATAAAAAGCCAAAAAATCTCATTATTCTCTTATCTGGTAATATCGCTATGGGGAAAAATACACATGATGGTCGGCGAGTTTTAGGTGCAAGTAATACAAGTATTGGGGAGCTAATTGGGGAAGTGCGTCTTTTTTCTGATAAAAAGCTCTTTTGGGACTATGCAGTGGCTTTAAAACATACGGAGGTATTAGAAATTTCATGTGAATTTCTATTAAATCCAGTTGAAAAGCATGCTGATATTCAGATTATATTGATGCAAAATGTAATGCGTGTTTTTGTAAGGAAATTTGAATTTTTAAGTGATAAAGTTAGGATTCTTTCTTTTTCCGCAGCACGAGATCGGATTGCTTTTTATTTTTTTAGTATGCAAAATAAAGATCAGCGTGTTATGCTCACTGAAACTCGAGAAGAAATTGCTGATTATTTAGGAATTGCTAGGCCTTCACTATCACGTGAACTAGGTCGTTTGCAAGATGAAGGCTTTATTCAAATGAAAGGTAATGAAGTAATTATATTGAACCAAATTTTATTTGAAAATATACTTGAATGACAAAGGACTACAATTGTAACCTCAGTTACATTTTAAAGTATTTTCTTTTGGTAAGCTTAATTAGCAAACTAAAAGAAGATACTTTTTTATTATGGAATTATTACTTTTTAACCCTATTCCATCATTTGATGAAAAATAAGAGGAGGACAACATGAAAAAATTAGTTACAACGCTATTTGTTTTTGCGGCAGTTTTCATTTTAAGTGGCTGTGGTTCTACAGAAACTTCTAAAGGTAAAAGTAGTGCTTCCCTTCCAACAGAAAAGGAGGTCCCATTATCAGATAAACAAACTACGGACTCTTCAAAAAAACTTACTGTTCGTACATTTGATAGTACTGACTCGTCATCCTGGGCAGCTTCATTTCAAGTTATAAGTTCTGACAAAGGTAATATTTTGATTGATCCCGGAAAATATGATGACGAACTTTCAAATTATGTAAAAACGATTGGTGGTGTGGACGCCATTTTAATTACTCATGGACATTGGGATAAGCTTCGAGGTCTTGATGACGCAATAAAAGCAAATCCTGATGCAAAAGTTTATGTTCATGAATTAGATTATCCTTATTTTAAGGATACAAAACGCAACTGTTCAGCTGAACAAGGAGTGGAGGGTACGACAAATGCAAAAGCCACCACTTTGGTTGAGGGAAACTATGAAATTAGTGGTTATCAAATAAAAGTTATTCATACACCTGGTCACACAGAAGGTTCTGTTCTCTATCACTTCCCTGAGGAAAACATTTTAATAGGAGGAGATACAATTATGGCTGATAAAGTTGCTGGATCACAACATCCCGGTGGAAATGAAGCTGAAAGAAAAGCTTCTATAACGAAATTTAAGAAGCTCTCTTTCCCTAAAGATATGCGTATTTACAGTGGTCATGGAGCAAGTACTACCTATTCAGAACTATTACAAACTAATCATGATTTACAATAATGAATTCGTTTTTTCGAAAAGGAAGGGATTATTATATGAAAACTACAATTAAAGTTGTTTTAATAGTTGTTTCTATTATGGCTCTTTCTGCTTGTAACAAACCTTTGAATCAAGGTTCTAGCGATAATCCATCTTCTCAATCAGATGAATCAAACACTAGTAAGACTGGCCAAAAATTAGCTGTAAAAACATTTTCGAGCAGTGAAGGTTTTTCATGTGAAGTTCATATATTGAGCTCTAAAAAAGGCAATATTCTTATTGATCCCGGTTTTTACGATAATGAACTTGCTGAATATGTAGAGTCAATAGGTGGCTTGGACGCTATTCTAATTACACATGGTCATTGGGATAATATACATGCACTTGATTCAATAGTCAAAGCAAACCTAGATGCCGAGGTGTTTATGCATGAATTGGATGTTCCATTTTTACGTGATCCCCATCTAAACTGTTCTGATATTAATGGCTTCTCTCTTTTAGTTGACACGAAACCAAAGACGCTCACAGAAGGTTTTTATACAATCAGTGGCTATAACATTGAAGTGTTGCATACACCCGGACATACTAAAGGCAGTAGTAGTTTTTATTTACCGGAAGAAAATATATTATTCAGTGGCGATACATTTATGATTCCTTTTGTTGGTAGTGCAAATCACCCCACCGGAAGCGAAACTGATAGAAAAACAACCATAAATCAATTTAAAGAACGTGATTTTAGAGGTGATATGAAGATATATCCCGGTCATAGAGGAAACACAACTTATAATGAAATGATGCAAACAAACATTGATTTACAATGAAAGGATGAAATGACTATGAAGAAAAAGAAAATATATGGCATAACCTTGCTTACATTAGTATTGGTAGTAGTTATAGCCTTTACAGTGTACCAACATGCTACAAATAATATTAATGACAAAGCTAAAGATACCTCAAACCAAATAAAGACAACTTCCCAAGATGAGGTTGCATCTGCTAACACAGAAAACAATAATACCTCTGACTCAAATCAGTCTAATAAAACTACTAAAGAGATTGTCCAAGCTAAAGATTTGTTGGAAGCATACAAAAATAATCCAGCTAAAAAAGAACCCACCTCCAATGGAGAAAATATTACCGTGAATGGCGTCATTACTTATATCGGGCAAGATAGTCATGGTACACCTTCTATTAATCTTTCGGATAAAGCAAACGGAGAAGGTTATGTTTTATGCGTTTTTGGGTCCTTCGATGAACTAGAAGCGTTTTCTTTAGGACAAGAAGTAACTATCTCAGCCAATTTCCATATCATGGGCTCAGATGGCATGGTTGTTTTGAAACAAAGCGAAGTATTATAACTGTCATTTAGACGAAAGGAAATGAATACGATATGAAAAAGATGCTTGTCACGATTTTTTCCCTTGTTCTACTACTAACACTCACAGCATGTAATAATCAGCAAAGTACAAATTCTGATAATAGTAAACAGCCTAGTACGAATTCAAGTGACAAAAAAGATATTTCTACCAAAAAGGCCCTTGTAGTTTATTATTCTCAATCAGGGAATACAAAAAAGCTCGCGAATGTAATACAGCAAAGTACTAATGCGGATATTTTCGAACTTGAATTGGCTAATCCATATCCTGATAATTACGATCAAATGACAGAGCAAGTAGGACTGGAACAAAAAGACCATATTACACCTGAGCTAAGCAAAAAAATAACTGATTTCAATAATTATGGCACTATTTTTATTGGCTCTCCAATTTGGAGGAGTTCTCTAGCCCCACCAATGGCTTCTTTTATCACAAGTTATAATTTATCCGGTAAAACCATTATCCCTTTTTTCACTAGTGATTCAGGTACTTTAGGAAACAGTGTATCCGTTATAAATAGTCTTGTTTCAACTGATGTTAAAGTTCTCGATGCACTGGCTGTTCAAGGAGATGACGCAAGCAACTCACAAAGCACGGTAGATAATTGGCTTAAAAAAATTGGCTTTACAGAATGATTTTGAAAGACTCGTCAAAATTCTCATGTATTGATTCCTATACACTTGTGCCCCCATCCCTTTAAGAAAGAACTATTGTAATAAAAAAGTTACTCTCTTAACTAAAAAATAAGACCGAAAATAAGCAATTGATACCCCATAAATATGGTATCAATTGCCTATTTGTCTTGTTCAAAGCACTTATTTTAAGGCTTGCAATTATTTATAATGTTTCAATTGGCAAATTCATGCCTTTCCATCCTTCAAGAGCCCCGGCTAATTCATAAGCTTCAAAATCAGCTGATAGTAAGATAAGTAATGCTTCTTTTCCTAAAGTTGTACCACCCGTCCAATCATAGACAACATAGATTTTATTTTTATCTAGTTCATCCAAGTGATTTGCTAAGTCTTTTGCTGGGATGGCTGTAGCACCTTTAATTTGATCCTTTTTGATTTGTGCTGGAGCATTACGAACATCTAGCACGACATAGCGGGAATCTTCTTTATCCATATTTTCTAAAACCGTAAAATGGTTAATATACAAGCTCAAATAAGTTTCTAGTAATTCGATTTTCTTTGTTTGCATAAGTTATTTCTCCGTTTCCTGGGCGCATTTTGTAGTACCCTGTTTAATTTTTCCAAGTAGATAAGAAAATTGTTTCATTTCATCCTGCGTAAGTTGGTCAAACAATAGATGTACCGTTTGAAAATTTATTGGTAAAAAATTCTCTAATATGTGCATTCCTGCTTCTGTTAATTTGATAGTGATAGAACGCTTATCCGAAATGGAAGTTTTTTTAGTAATCCAGCCCTTCTGTTCCATCGCTTTTAGCATTTTACTAACTGTCGCACGAGTAGCACCAAGCTTTTCCGCTATGAGAGAAGGTAATAACTCATGATTAGGTGCTCGTTTTAAGAACATTAGAATGATGAATCTTGACTCGCTTAAATTATTTTTATCAAGCACATCATCGTAGACTTTTTGCATATTCCGATACGTCCACTGAAAATCCAGAAATAATTCAGTGATTATCGCATCTTGCTCGGAAACATCATTCATTAGTTGAATTCGTTGATTGTCGGGGCGATCGACAAAAGAAAAATTATCCATAAACAAGCTCCTTTAATTTGATTAGCCAGCTAACTATATTTATAGTATGTCATATTTTGTTTTAGAAGTCAATGAACATATTTACCTCCCAAAATGAAAGGTATTAGTCACTTATGAAGCAACTAATACCTTTTTCATTTTATACATATCTTTCAACGCCAAATGTTCTTTTTAGAAATTAAAGATTTAAGAAAGGGAAAATTTAATGCACTATAAAAAAAATCTGCAATTCCATTTGAAATTGCAGATGTCGTTTAAATTATTTTGTTTTCTCAACTAATCTAAAGTGTTGCCACGGAAGAATAGTATCTAGTAAATAGCGCTCTTCTGGTACGATTCTAGCAACGATATTTGTGTTGCCGGAGTTTTCCATTTCTTGAAGAGCCACTTGCATTTCGCCTTTGTAGCGTTCGTAACCATTGTTGTCGATTGTTACATCGCCTTTTGTAATGGTGTTTGTGTCATGCGCAGGGAAATCGTGTTGTTTGAAATTAACACGTGTCATTGTCGAACGTAAAACGTACTCGGAAGCATCGCCACGATTGAAATGTTTTTGTGTTAAAACGATTTCTTTTTCTACGTCTGTTGCACCATCTAAGAATTCAACAGCTAATTGTAATTCGTTACGGTTTAATTCGCTTAAAGCGCGTAACTCGTCTTCTGAAGCGAACATATTTCCAACGATGACATCATCGATAAGACCTGTATTCCATAGATCTTTTGCTTGAACTGTAATGTCCTCGCCGCGGTGTTCTTCCATTGTTGGAAGGCCGCCATCTACAACAAACCAAGGGCCAAATTCGCCGCTATTAGAAGAAACGAATGCTGCAGTGCGTAGGTTTAAATCTTTGAATTGTTTACTTGTACGTAAGAAATGTTCTCTGGAAAGACCAGTGTATTTTCTTGGGTAGAAGTTATGACAACCAATGATATTCCCTACGTTTGCTTGGTAAGATAAGATATTTTCAACGTAACGAGTACCATTACTAATGTTTAGCTCGATTTTTAGGTCTGTATCGTCAAAGGACATTGCTGCCTCTTCGGAACCAGAGAAACCTAAGTCAAGGCGAAGACCTGCTAGGCCAAGCTCTTTAAAACGATCTAATTCTTTATAAGTGATATTTAACGATTCAAATACAGTCGGGTCAACATCAGCAATAACGTCAAATCCTAATTCTTTTGCGCGTTTGCAAATTGTTTCTAATTTAGCAAATTCCGCTTCGTCATTAGCAGAAATCAAACAAGTGAAAATACGGCTAAAACCATATTTTGCAGCTGTTTCAATGTATTCTAACGATTCTTCTAGTGCAACATGTTGTGGAAATACGGATATTCCTAATTTTCTCATTTAAATCATCCCTTCAAAAACTTATTTAGAGCGGTATAAATCAACAATTTCTTTCGCTAAATCTTTAAAAGTAATAGCATTCATTAAGTGATCTTGTGCGTGAACTAACAGTAGTGATACTTCTGCTTTTTCGCCGCGCGCTTCGCCTTGAATTAAAGAAGTTTGTGAATGATGCGCTTCAAGTAGTGCTGCTTCTGCATTTTTGATTTGCTCATCGGCCGCGTCAAAATCCCCTTTTTTTGCCGCTTCGATTGCTAGCATTGCGTCACTTTTAGCGTTTCCCCCGTGTACGATTAATTGCATAATTGTTTGTTCTAATTCCATTGTTTACACATCCTTTTTCATTTATCGAACTTGTGTTTATTTCCTCTTCAAGCAGTCTCGAACTCGAGATTATTTCTCAATCATTGCTAGTGCATCATTTAGCACTTTTTCGCCGTCCATTGTTCCGTAGTCAATCCCGTTAATGATTGCAACTGGAATACCTAATGGGTCCAGTACTCGTTTCAAATTCTTCTCTAAAAAGCGAACTTGCGGTGCGAGTAATACAACGTCTACATCGCCTTTGTACTTATCAAAATCAGCTTCTGCAACTGCAATAACAGTGGCTTCTACTTGTTTATTTTCGATAGCTTCTGTCATTTTTTTTACGAGTAGACTTGTGGACATACCGGCCGAACAAACTAACATGATGTTATTCATTAATTTAACCTCCTAGTTTGAAAAGCTGCACGCATATATAATATGCAAGATATGTGCCAACTTTTCTTGTTATTTCTCGCTTATATGCGAGCTTTCTTACTTACACAATAAAAAAACCAAGTGTGTAAGACAATACACACTTGGTAGATTCATTTTTCTTAGTTTTCTTCCACCTGGTTGGAGAGCATCATCTGTGTTAAATATGCGATTTCTGATTGGGGTATTACGATGTCGTACTCAATTTCCACATTTTCCATCATTTGTTGCGTGATTTGCATTTCGACCATATGATTTTTAGCAAATTCGTTTAAGTCTGGGAATTCCCTGTCTACAGCGCCAAGTTTAACGCGCTCGATGAGGAATGCTAAGTGAAGAATCATGCCGATATCTACACCCGACTCAAGTATTACATTAAGTTGCAGTTGCAATTCTGAAATTACTTTTCTTAAAAAGTAAACCAATTGCTCAGCAGAACTGACTGCTTGTAAATTGCCTTCTAATGAAGCGATTAATTTTTCGTATGGTACTTCATCATTTAAAATTCTAGAAACAATTCCTAAACCGCCTTCTGATAACACTTCCAGCGCGCTAAAGAATGGAATATCGCGGTATTCAAAGGCTACGGAACCCATGATTGCTAAAATGTTATATTCTTCCATTAGTTGATCAATTCGCTCGCGGAATGCTTCTTTATGCAGGAATTGTAACACGATGATTTCGATTTTTGTTTCGTCAATAATTGGCGCTACGACTTTACGCAATTGCTCGGCTACTCCTTCTCCTGTAAAACAAGTGAAGATAACTGCATTTTTCACCGGTTTTGCTCGTAAAACGTGTGCTTTATATTTATTTTCAAATAATTGCTCACAACTTTGATAAATATCTTCTAAACCTCGACCTAATGAGGCTTTGCGCATCGCTTCTAATACAACAGGTGTACTTACCATTGTAACAGTTTTTGTGCGAATGCCAAGCTCTTCTGTTAACATATTCCCAAAAGAAGTGAGTGAACCCATATCAGAAAGGATTAGTACGCCTTTGACAGGATTTAATTTGATCACGGTTTGTTTTAGTTTTTCGTACATCGCTTTTACTTCGACGGTAAGTGGCATATCCAGCGCGATTCCACTTTCAATGCTTAGTAATTCTTGCACCGTTTCCACCATACTTGTCGCTGTAGAACGACCGTGCATCATAACTATTACTTCGACTTGATTTTCCTGAGAAAGAGATGTATCCACCACTTCTTCCGTCAAGAACATCGTCAAAAAGCCAATTTCGTCAAAAGGAATTTCGATGCTTAATTCTTGCTCAATTAATGCGGATAAATCAATCGCCACTTGGAATTCTTTTGGATATTTTTTGCGGATATTATTTAAATCGGGATGAATGATATGTTTTTGTTCACGCACTCGTTCAATTGTGCTTTGTAAATGTAACGAAAAGGCAAATTTCATTTTTTCGTTATATTTGCGATTTAGTTTTTCTTCGGCCATATCATATACTTTTTCTGTTAATTCCCAAACGGCTGGTGCAATGATTTCTTTGGCTGTTTGGTGGGTTGGGAGTTGAACCATGTAATCGTGGAAATACTGGTCCACATCAACGTATAGCGCTTCTTCTAACTCGCTTTGGTCCTTCCCTTCTTTCATCAAACGGTCTGCTTTTTCTTGGATAGCGTGGTAGACATCGTGCACATCTTCCATTTCAACTAAAGCGTCACTTGTATCAACAAATTTGAAAATGGATTTATCCACATCAATTAAACGGTTTAATTTTTCTGGTTCGTCTTTTAAGTGCAATAAACCTTTTTGGACGTGAATCGGTAAATCGTCTTGTTCGATTAAAATATAATTGGCTGTTTTTGTTTTATAATGCAAAAAGGCTTTGGCACAGGCTAGCTTCAGGTCTCTTTGCAATTGACCAACGTTAGCGCTTGCATGGTAAAGTAAAAAAGCAATCAGCGCTTTTCTATGTACGCGAATCGATTGGTGTAGCCTGGTCGCTTCTTGATTTAAGAAAAACTCGACTAATTGATAGCGTTCTTCCAAGTTTCGTTCTGCTAGTGATGGCAGTGTAATCGTCATCGGGATACGTCTTGTGAACGTTTCTAACAGAAAATTATCCGGTGATTCTGTTGTTGCTCCAATGATTTGAACTTGCGCATGATGCACATTCGCGCTTTCTCCGAGTGGACGGAATTCGCCTTTATCGATAAAGGTGAAGAGCATTTCTTGTCCTTCTGGAGGCAAGCGGTGAATTTCATCAAGGAACAATATCCCGCCGTCTGCTTTTTTCAGCAAACCTTCGCGTGTTTCTTCTGCTCCCGTATAAGCTCCTTTAATGACCCCGAAAATATGGCCAAATAAAAGTTGTGGATTTTGTGCATAGTCAGCACAGTTAAACGAAACAAAAGGCGCATCGGCTGGAATAGTTTCCGATTCTTTGGCAAATTGATACATGCATTCAGCAAATAGCGATTTCCCTGTTCCCGTACGACCTAAAATCAAGCTATGAAGCCCATTTGGTGGATATAAAATGGCGGCTTTTGCTTGTTGAATACTTACTTTTAAACTATCTTCAGAACCAATTAACCGCCCAAAAGCCGACTCTGACATGTTTCCCGCTGGTTGTGTCGCTCTTTCAGTCGTTTTTATGGCTTGATAAAATACCGGTTTCCCAGGAAGTTTGTCTATTCTTTTTTCTTTAAAAAGATCATTTAGATAACGACTAGCGTTCGCTCGGTCCATTTGAAGCAATTCTGCGACATCTGCTGCAGATACTTTTTCTTCTTTTTCGTTTAGAAGTTGGAGGACTTCTTCTTTTCTACTAGACATCTACTCTACTCCTTTTTGAAACTCTATGTTTCCATTATACCTTTTTAAATAGCATCCTCGCAACGATAAAAATTAACTAAAAAAAAGCGCGAATGCTTTCCTATCTAATCAAGAGAGAAAAACATTCGGCACCGGTTATGATTTTTTAAAATTGTTTTGTTTTTTGTTAAATTTATTTGGTTTGTTATTACGTGCAGGTTTAGACGAACTACTAGGCTTTTCTTTACGTCCTAAACCAGCTGCTCCACTTGGTTTATCTTTGCGGAACGGTTTTTTCGTATCGTCTTTTTTGCCTTTTTGAACTTGTTTTGGTGGTCTTGTTGCTTTTTTGGCAATTTTATTTTCTGGCACTGCCCCGTCAAGAAGTTTCCCTTGGTAAAAGCGAACTTGTTTACCTTTTAAATTGTGGATTGTTAAATATTGTTTTAATGTTCTTATTTCACGTGGGTTGGCAAAGGTAATTACCGTGCCTGATTTGCCCATTCGTCCAGTACGTCCAGAGCGGTGTGTGTACTCTTTTTCGCTTGCCGCTAAGTCATAGTGAATAACGTATGGTAAATCCTCAATATCAAGCCCACGAGCCGCGACATCTGTCACGATTAAATAAGTCAATGTACCTTTTTTAAAGTCATCAAGATATTTTTTGCGTTTTTCTTTGCGAATTTCGCCGTGAATTCCAGCTGCTTTTACTTTATCGTAATGCAGTTTTTCTAGCAAAATTTCCATTCGCGGTTTGTCTTTCACGAAAACGAGGCCGCGCATGTCTTTAATATGCGAAATTCGGCGCAATAATGTCGCTTTATCACGTGATTCAACGTCCATATACAAATGTTCTACGTTCGTTAATTCTTCCGGTTTCGCTGTAACTTCTAGCATCACTGGCGTATTTTCTGTTTGCGCGAAAAAGGCTTCTGGATTTTCTAGTTTTGTTGCTGATACAAGTGTTAATTGGCGATCGCGAACGGCACTTTCGACAATTTCAAGTGTACTTTTAAAATTTTCTTGGCGAAGTAATTGGTCACATTCGTCCAATGTGATTGTTTTGATTTCGTGCATTTTAATTTTCTTTTGTTTGATTAGTTCAAGCGCGCGACCTGGAGAGGCTACAATAATTTGTGGTTTTTTCTTAAGTTTTTCGATTTGCCGTTTAACGTTGGCTCCTCCGATTAAAGATATAACCGTCAATTCATCGCTTGGTAACCATGAACGGATTACTTCCGTGATTTGCATAACTAATTCATGAGATGGCGCTAAAATAAGCCATTGTGTTTTTGGAATTGCTTCTATTTTTTCAAGGGTTGGTAGTGAATAAGCTACTGTTTTCCCCGTTCCAGTTGGTGATACTGCGAGTACATCTGCCCCGTCTTTGATTGGTTGGTACATTGCGCTTTGAATCTCTGTTGGCGTTTCATAACCATGTTCTTTCCATTTTTCCGCCCAAAAGCTTGGGATATTTGATTCTGTCATGACCCGACTCCTTTATTAGTTCTTCTCTGTATCATACCATGCTTACTGCAAGTCTGCACTTTTATTTAGGATTTTTGTTGCTATAAACAAAAAAACTAGGAAGCAGCGCAATCGCCTTTTCCTAGCTTTTTCAAAGATTATTTTTCAGCGTCAAACCAAATATCGTTTTGGTGACGTAGTTCGTTGGAGACACGTAATACTTTTAAGCTTAGGTCTGCTAAGTATTCGTATGTATCTCGGTCACTTTGTTCGATAATTCTTGCAAACTCAGCCGCTTCAAATTGCATATCATTGGCAACGGTTGGACCAGCGAGTTCGGTTTCTTCTTTTGTCGCGTTATCGTAAAAGGTAATATGTTCAATTCCAGTAAGTGGATCCACGATTAAAGTTCCCTTTTGACCGTAAATTTCGCTTGGTAAGAAGGATTGGGAATTTTTTCCTTGAATGATGGTGACGTTGAATGTTGGATATTCAAGAATAATTGGGCCAAGTCCGTCCACACCGGTTGGTAATTTTGTCGCAAAGTAAGTCGCTTTAACGGGTTCGCCGAATAATGTAATCGCCGAGTAAAGTGAATACACGCCTAAATCAACAATCGAACCTCCAGAGAATTTCAAGGAGAAGATGTTTGGTTCTTCACCGTTTAAAACTTGATCATATCTGGAAGAATATTTCATGTAGGCAAGTGTTGCACCGTGAATGGTTCCCACTTTTTCAATGCTTTCTTGTAGACGTTTGAAGTTGGGTTCTTGGATGTGGCGTGCGGCTTCAAATAAAAAGACATTGTTTTCACGAGCAATTTGGTGCGCATGCTCTAACTCTGCCACTGTAGAAAAAATTGGTTTTTCGACAATCACATGTTTTTTATTTTTAAGTAAGCTAACCGCGTGTTGATAATGAAGTGCATTAGGAGAAGCAATATAAACAGCGTCACATGCGTCTGATTTGCCCATTTCTTCAATATCCGTGAAATAAGTCAACTCTCCGTATTTTTCTCCAAATGCGCGTGCTTTTTCTTCTGTGCGCGAATAAACAGCCGTGAGATTCCATTCGCCCGAATTAATGGCACCTTCGATAAAAGAATCTGTAATCCAGTTTGTTCCCATAATTCCAAGTTTCATTAGCCAACAACTCCTTTAATTTTAATTTAAGTATACCTTAAATTAAGGAAAAAAGTGTACTAATTGTTTGAAACAGATGGACCACTGATTCTAGTTGTATAGATTATTTCATTTTCAGCTTTTTCACCCTCGAGCAGTTCGACAAGTTTATCGGCAGCAACTGCACCCCATTTGTACTTCGAATATTCGATAGTTGCAAGGCGTGGCACTAAATACTCGCTAATATCGGTATTATCGAAGCCAATAATTCGCACGTCTTTGCCAATTTCTAAATCCGTGCCAGCAAAATAGCGATACATACCGATGGCCATATTATCATTTAAGGCGAATACGGACACGGGTGCTTTCCAGTTTTTAGCGATTGTTGCTGCTGCTTTTTCACCGCTTTGTTCGGAAAAGTCTCCTTCGATGATATGCACTTTTTTATCGCCAGAGCGGGCAAGTTCTTGTTTCGCTGTTTCGAGTCTGACCCTTGCATCGTACGAATCATCGGGACCAGTAATCACATAAAAGTCACCTTTAAAATTAGTAGATAAATAATCGATTGCAAGTGTTGCGCCGCCTTTATTATCGAGTAAGACTTGGCTAACGTTTTCATGCGTGAGCTCCCGGTCAAGCACCACTAATTTATGACCGCGATTAGCATAATTGATAATTTCGCTCGACGGGAAATTCGCGTCTAAAATAATAGCGCCATCAATCATTTTTTCGGGTAAAAATCGGTGTGTTTTCGTGCCACTGCAAGCAATGAGTTCATATCCGTGTTTATATAGCGTTTGCGTTAAACCTTCAAGTAATGTCCCGTAAAAAATCCCGCCGTAGTTCGTTAAATAGACGCCGATAATTTTTGTCTCTCTTGTTTTTAACGTTCGTGCTGCCATATTGGGAATATAATTCAATTCATTTGCGATGGTCATAATTCGTTTTCGCGTTTTTTCGGTCACTTTCGGGCTGCCATTAAGTGCGTAGGATACTGTTGAAATGGAAACCCCTGCCTTTTTCGCGATATCTTTAATTCCTACCACGTGAATCGCATCCTTTTCTGTTTTCTTTTATTATACACAAAACAACCTTAGAGACGGTTATTTTTTTGAAATTTAATCGTGATTTGTGAACATTTTGTCGTTAAGTTCTCTTTCGGCAAAATAAGGGCGCCAGTTCGGTACGCATTCACGTCATTTTCCACTGGTTGTTCCTCGCCATTCACGATAATTCCCGCCACATCAGCGCTTTCAAAAGTAATATCTAGCGGATAATTATCCAGTTCAATATGACATTCCAATCCATCTAATTCTTCTGGCAAAATCGGATCAAAAATAAGCGCTTGTTCCGTTTGGCGAATACCGAGAACCGAACTGATTAATTGGTGTAAATATATTCCTGGACCACTCGAATAAATCCGCCAGCCACCTTTCACTGGAATGCTTCCTTCTTTCACACGGCCGAACTCATTTTGTGCTTGATAGCGATCTAAAAATGCCGCATCGGAACTACTAAAATAGGTGTTACTTTGGCGCAGAGCTGCGTTTGGCACTACTTCTTTTATATTGATTGGATTAATAACATCCAGCATATGCCAAGCTTCTATATCGCCAATTTTTGCGAGTGCTTCGATATAACGAATATGCGCATGCACGTATTGCAAACCGACTTCTCGACCAAAGTTCGCGGCTTGTTCCGCCCGTTTGAAATGAGTGCTCACACCGCCTGCATAATGAGCTGGCTCACTCATTAACCTTACGCCATCTGGGTGAAGTAAATGCTCACCTATAATGTCAAAGTTACGACCCGCTTGTTTTTTATCAACTAATTCGGCAATTATGCTTCTTGTTAGTGGAATTAAGCGATACTTAATATTTGTTTCTTTGTCTTCCGGATGAATCATCCAAACTGGCGCTTTTCCTTCTTCTAAATAGAGGAAACCAGGAATGACGTCGGTATCCGCTGTCATATATTTAGCAAAATCAGCTTGAACCCGTTTTGCTAAAGCGCCGTATTCATCTCCTGCTGGCAAGAATGTCGCTAATCGTTTAAATGTTTGATACGTTAAAGCAACTGTCCAGCTGGAAACCATGTTTTTCTTCAATTGCGCATTAGCTGGTTGAAGCGTGTCATCCCAGTCACCATCGCCGTAGTTAGAAAGTGCTGTTCCTTTCATAAAGCGTGATTCGATAGTGTGCACTGCCAATTCGATATGATCTAACAGTGTACCTTTTTCAGTTGTAAATGTTTTTGAAGTACGGTCGACAAATGGAATGCTTTCTTCGAGAATCTCAGTATCCCCACTCATTTCCAAGTAATCGCCAATAATTTTCAGTGGCCAAACGATTACATCGCCGTGACTTTCTTCTTGTTGAATCGATGTATATTTATCAAACATAAACCATTGCGGCCAGTCGCCAGTATCCTGATATTGATGAGCGAAGATTGTTAATACAAGTTGGCGTAAAACAGCTTTGTTCCCGGTTGCTAGGAAAAACTCAAATGGACCTTGGCTTACGTCACGTGTCCCCCACGCCGCCCCGCTGTATTGCTCTAAACCGTGCGGCGATGCGTAATGAACGAGCATTTGGTGCGCGTACCAATAAACCGTTAAGTTTAATTTTTCTGCAGTTGGGCTTTGGTGATTTAAATGGAACTGGGCGGTTAATTCGTCATAGCTTGCTCGGATTTCTTTGTTTGCTGCTTCTAAGTCTTGGTTTTGCACCGAAAATTCATCCGTTAATTTCGCTTGCACGTGGAAAGTCGCGTTTTCGCTTGGTTCAAATACGAAGACATCCAAACCAGCTGTTCCTGCATACTCTTTTGCAAAATAGCTTTCATCGGTTATCTCGTTGTAAGTTCCATCCACCCGGAATTGAAGCGCTGGATAGGTTTCTAAAATCGGTGAATCTGCGGCTGGGAAATAAGTTACACTGCCCGCTTTGATTTCCTTTTTCACCGTTGTATCGTATTCATTTGTACCCATTGTTACTTGGTTTGTGAGCACCAATTTATACGGGTGGCCTTTTTCAGAATGAACAGTGACGAACGCTTCTTTACTTTCGGCGGTTAATGTCGTCCGTACGGTAATTAGATCGTTATTCCACTGGTAATACCAAGTTGAATAGTTCGTGCTCGTTTCCCAAATAGACGGCACGCCGAGTAGTTGAAGTTCGCCATTTTGTTCGATATAAATTCTCAAGCCACTTGTTTGCAAAATATTAAGCGGATTGCGCGCATGGCTATTCCATTTGTTCATATTGGTGTTTCCAGCAACCAATTGCGATAAAAACGCGCCGTACATGTACGTTGTCGCCGAAAGAGTTGCTTCGGGGTTTAAAACAGCCACTTTATCTAGCAAAATGCTGCCGTGCGGACGTTCTAGCTCAGCTTCCTTTTCACGCGTCACGACATGCGCATAGTTTGGTGTGAAAAAGGAAAGGAGTGCGCCGTTTTGTTTTTCTTCTTGGATTCTGTCTGGAAACTTTGCTTGTAACCATTTTTCAGAAATTGGTTCGCCGGTAATTGGGGTTCCGATATTTTTGGCGCGGATGACTTTCGTACCTGGTTGATAAATTTGTTCCGGAATGTTCGCTTTTATTTCGGCCAAATTTTCAATCGGTGCTCCAGATGCTTTAGGTTGATTTTCGGTTGTGTAGCCGTAAAAACTTGTTTCTGCGTGATTCGTGAATGGCGCGGTTTGTAAGGAGATTTGCGCGAATTCATATTGATAGACTCGATTTGGCAGTGATTTCTCCGCGAGCCCCGCAAGTTCATTAGTAAGTTTATAATTGGTACCGTATATATCAAATCCATCTGTTGCATAGCCAACAATGTTCGTTAAAGCGCCAATTTGGACTGCTGGAAAGCGATTGTTTTGTGGTTGGTTTTGGCGCGCTTGAATCGTAAAACCATTCGCTCCTTCCGTCACATGGTAATCAATATATTGCGACATGTAGGCTTCATTCGTCCGCACTGCCGCTTGTTCAGCAAGACCTAAATCTTGTAAATAAACAAGGTCAAAAGTTCCTTCCCCATCCACCGTTACATCATAAAACCAGCCGCGTGAATGGAATTGCATTTCTACAATATAACGATACGGTCCAACTGTCCCGCGATATTCTACACCGTGCTCATTAAATCCAACTTCTGCATCTGCGGTTAAAAGCGGATAAACCTCCACTTTATTTGCCACATGCGCTCGTACATATATTTGCGATAAACGGTTCTCTAACGGATTTTGAATGACTTGATTCAACATAATATCCTTCAACTTCAACCAAGCGAGTTCTCCACTTGGATAAAATGCCGCTGCTAAGTCCGCCTTTTTAATTTCCTTTAATGTTGTCACACGTATCCACCTACTTCCACTTCAAAAACGTCAACATCTTCACTACTAGTCCCAACAAAAACGCGGTGAAGTCCCGGTTCCTGCACTTTTTCAAGTTGATGGTTATAGAAGGAAAACGCTTCGCTAGTTAATTCAAATGAAACTGTTTTTTCTTCGCCTGCAAGAAGCGCCACTTTTTCAAATGCTTTGAGTTCTTTGACAGGTCGTGAAATGCTCGCTGTTACGTCTTGTAAATACACTTGGATTACTTCTTTTCCAGCAATTTCACTCGTATTTTTAATCGTTACTTCCACGTGAAGCGATTCGCCTAAGTTTAATTCTGTCGGAAGTTCCGCGGTTTTCAGCGTAAATTCGCTATAACTTTTCCCGTAGCCAAATGGATAAAATGGTTCGTTAGGAATATCGAGATAATGTGATACGTAACGCTCACCTTTATTTTCCGGTGTTTGCGGTCGACCAGTACGTAAATGATTATAATAAACAGGAATTTGGCCGGTCGTTTGTGGGAATGACATTGATAATTTCCCAGAAGGATTGCTCACGCCACTCAATAAATCTGCAGTAACACGTCCTGCTTCTGTGCCTGGGAACCACAATTCGAGTAGCGCATCACTAGACTCCGCAAGTTCTTTTACTTCGAGCGGTCTTCCGTTAAACAAAGTAATGACCACTGGTTTTCCAAGCGTTTGTACAAATTTCGCTAAGTCATATTGCGCTTCGGGTAAACGAATTGTAGCGAGACTTCCTGCCTCTCCGCCCCACTCATTTTTTTCACCTAGCGCAAGAACTACAACATCTGCATCTTGTACCGCAGCTTTTACCGCCACTTTATCCTCTGAGCTAAATTCTGTATAGTCCGTCGAAACAGTAGAGACATTTTTAAATACCTCGCGTAGGCCGGTTTCAACGTTAATGCCATCTTTTTCTTCACCGTATACGTTCCAGCCGCCAAGAATATCAGCTGATGTCGCAAGTGGGCCAACTAGCGCAATTTTAGTCGCTTTATCTAGCGGAAGCAATTGATTTTTATTTTCTAATAACACAGCCGATTCCACACCCGCCGCACGTGCTTTCCCGCGACTTTCATCGGTTAAAATGTCTTCTGAACGATCGCTATTTTTTAAGCCGCGATATGGATCTTCAAAAAGGCCTAAATCATTTTTCAAATGTAACATCCGGAATACCGCTTCATCCAAAAGGCTTTCAGCTAGTTTACCTTCTTCAATCAATCCTTTTAATTCGTGGATATAGCAAGTCGTCATCATTTCTAAGTCAACGCCCGCTTCCATCGAAAATTGCGCCGCTTCTTTGGGATTTCTCGCAGTTCCATGATTAATTACTTCCGCAACCGCGCCCCAATCAGAAATTAGTACGCCATCAAAATTCATTTCACCACGTAACACATCCCGGTTCAGCCATTTGTTCATCGTCGCCGGAATCCCGTCCACGACATTAAAAGCTGTCATTACCAATTTGGCTCCGGCTTGAATTGCAGCATTATAAGCTGGTAAATAATTTTGATATAGTTCGCGCGTTGACATATTTACCGTATTGTATTCCAGTCCAGCCTCAGCCGCCCCATATGCCGCAAAATGTTTCACACAAGCAGCCATTCGCTCTTTGTTTTCAGCAAGTTCACTCGCATCACCTTGATAACCAGCAACCATCGCTTTCCCAAGTTCACTATTTAAAAATGGATCCTCACCAGTCGATTCCATCACGCGTCCCCATCTCGGATCCCGTACTAAATCAAGCATTGGTGAAAAAGTGACATGATGCCCGTCCGCTGTTGCCTCAAGTGCCGAAACTTCCGCCATTACTCGAACCGTTTCTCGGTCAAACGAACATCCAAGCGCAAGTGGAATTGGAAAAACAGTTTTATACCCATGTATAACATCCGCCATAAAAACAAGCGGAATTCCTAGTCGATTTGTTTTTAAGTATGCTTCTTGAATACCAATCATATCGAGCGCCGAACTTGATCCAAGCACCGACCCTGCATTTTCTGTATGTGTATCCGTTAATTTCATTTCTTGAAGAAGCGGCCCTGTAAGTTCTGCATTTTTATTAGTACCTTTAAAAAGAAAAGGCGAAAGTTGAAGACATTGGGCGATTTTTTCATCTAAGGTCATTTGATTGACTAAATCCTGTACTTTTTCTTGTTTCATAGGAACCTCCTGAACACTTTTTTCGAAACGTTTCTATTCAAATATAACAACAGTATAAGCGCTTTCTTTTATTTAGTCAACCAAAAACGAAATTCACATGGTTAAACGCTCCGATTTTTCAGTTTCTTCTATACTATCTCGTTTTCGAACGAATTCACTCAGAAAATTTTTATCCATTATAAAGTGTTGCAACACAATTGATTAGCACCTTAATTTAAAAATAAAATAGCAATTCGCTTGAAACCGATTACATAATATACTATAATAACCTTGTCGAAACGTTTCTATAGAATATTGTGTATGTGAATTAATTTTCACAATTTGCTTCATCCCGTACGGCGCACCCTGTTCCGTACAACAGTTTTTATTCTTTAACAGCTTCAGTTAATTAAGTTGCTTTGAAAAAAACAAAAAATGGAGGAAAAATCATGAAGAAAAAGATGTTTGTCGTTTTAGCTTTAGTGTTGTCGCTTAGTTTGGTATTAATGGCGTGTGGTGGGTCAAAGGATGATGCAAATTCCAGCGACTCTAAAGTGTTAAATGTTTGGGCTATGGGAGATGAAGCCAAATCATTAAAAGAAATCGCACAGAAATTCACGAAAGACACTGGTATTGAAGTGAAAGTTCAAGTTATTCCTTGGGCAAACGCACATGATAAATTACTAACAGCAGTCGCTTCTAAATCCGGCCCCGATGTTGTCCAAATGGGAACTACATGGATGCCTGAATTTGTCGAAGCTGGCGCATTACTTGATATTACAAAAGACGTAGAAAAAAGTAAAAATATGAACTCTGATTTATTTTTCCCTGGTTCTGTAAAAACAACCCAATTTGATGGAAAAACTTATGGTGTTCCGTGGTATGCAGAAACTCGTGTCCTTTTCTACCGTACTGATTTACTGAAAAAAGTTGGTTATGATGAAGCACCAAAAACTTGGGATGACCTATCTGACGCTGCACTTAAACTTTCAAAACGTGGTAAAGATATGTACGGCTTTGCAATTGATCCAAACGAACAAACTACTGGTTTCATTTTCGGACGCCAAAATGGCTCCCCGCTTTTCGATAAAGATGGCACTCCAGTTTTCAATAAAAAACCATTCGTAGATACTGTTACTTATTTAGATAGTTTCATTAAAAACGGTTCCGCGCCAGACACTGACCTTGGTCTAGATGCTTCTCAAAGCTTTGGCGGCGACGGAATTGTACCAATGTTCATGAGTGGTCCTTGGATGGTTAATACGCTCAAAGACACTGCCCCTGACATTGACGGAAAATGGGCTACTGCTGTATTACCTAAAAAAGAAAATAACGAATCAAGCTTAGGTGGCGCTAACCTTTCTATCTTCAAATATAGTGATAAAAAAGATGATGCCCTTAAATTCATGGACTATATGAGCCAACCTGACGTGCAATTATCTTGGTTGAAAGATACAAACTCCATGCCCGCTCGTATGGATGCATGGGAAGACGATATGCTGAAAAACGACCCTTACTACAAAGTATTCGGTGAACAAATGAAAACGGCTGAACCAATGCCACTAATCCCACAATTTGAAGAAATCGCGCAATTATACGGAAAATCTTGGGAACAAATTTATCGTGGTGGTGCAGATGTACAAACACAAATGGATACATTTAACGATCAAGTAGAAACACTTCTTAAAAAATAACGAATAAAAAGGGCAAATGATTCTAGTCTGCCATTTGCCCTTTTAGAATGGAACTGATGTTATGAAACAATTTCTAAATAAAAACACGCCATATTTGTTTATTTCGCCAGCACTGTTTTTACTTCTTCTGTTTTCCCTACTTCCGATTTTGCTTGCTTTTGTCATTAGTTTTACAGATATCGATTTAGTCGGGCTTGCCGATTATTCTAAGATTAACTTCATTGGTATAGATAATTACGTCAATATTATGCAAGACCCGGTATTTTTAAAATCTATTTTTAACACGCTTTTCTATGTAGTTATTGGCGTTCCGCTTGTTATTATTTGTTCGCTTGGGATTGCGCTGATGATTAACTTCTCGCAAGCAAAGATTTTCCAGTTTTTCCGGTTAATCTTCTACACTCCGTCAATTACAAACGTTGTCGCTGTAGCAGTTGTTTGGAGTTACTTATATAATCCACGCTTTGGTTTACTTAATTACTTGCTTTCCTTTTTAGATCTAGGTCCTGTTCCGTGGTTACAAGACCCTACCATCGCCAAATTATCACTGATTATCTTAGCTGTTTGGCGAGCGATTGGTGTCAATATGATTATTTTCTTAGCCGCACTTCAAGGGATTCCGCGCGAATACTACGAAGCTGCCTCACTTGACGGAGCGAATAGTCGTCAACAATTATTTAAAATTACCGTTCCAATGCTTCGTTTCGCGATTTTCTTTGTAACCGTAACGACGATGATTGGTTGGTTGCAATTCTTCGAGGAACCGTTCGTCATGACAGAAGGCGGGCCGCTCGATAGCACGAACTCAGTCGCCCTATTTATCTATCAAAACGGTTTCCAACTAAGTAAGTTTGGTTATGCCGCTGCTGGATCGTTCATCTTGTTTATCGCGATTATTATTATCACGATTATCCAGTTCCGGATTCAGCGCAAAAATAATGGCGGGGATATTTAAGAGAGGAGTGTTATAAATGAATCAATATAGACAAAAATCACGTGGCGCTCAAATTGCCGTCATTACTATTTTAACGGTTGGCGGATTCTTTATGATTTTACCGTTCATTTGGATGGTTCTCTCCTCTTTAAAGACGGATGCTGAAATTTTAAAAATCCCACCTACTATTTGGCCAGAAACGTTTACACTGGATAATTTCACGAAACTATTCACCGAGATGGACTTTGCTATTTACTTAAAAAACACGTTAATCATTGTGTTCTTCTCGTTTTTCGGTTTATTTTTAAATGCGATGGCAGGTTATGGTTTTGCTAAATTTAAATTTAAAGGGAAAAACAAGTTGTTCTATCTCGTACTTGCTACAATGATGATTCCCGGACAAGTAACGATGATTCCGGTTTATCTACTGCTTAATGCGGCCGGATTAACAAACACCATGACAGGGATTGTACTCCCAGGACTGGTTGGCGCCTTCGGGATTTTCTTATTCCGCCAATTTATGTCCACCATTTCCGACGATTTACTTGAAGCCGCACGACTGGATGGCGCTAGTGAATTTTACATTTTCTGGCGGATCGTTATTCCGATTTCTCGTCCTGTTCTTGCAGTCCAAGGAATCCTTACTTTTATCGCTGGTTGGAACTCATTCTTATGGCCGTTAATCATTGCCAACGACGAAAAATTCTACACCCTATCAGTTGGACTTCAATTATTAAAAGGACAATACGGCAGCAACTACGCGTTACAAATGGCTGGCGCAACCTTCATGGTTATTCCAATCATCTTGATCTTCATGACTTTCCAAAAATACATTTTAAAAGGCTTCAATGTTTCTGGAATGAAATAATTGGCAAAAAAAAAGAGCTTATTCCTTTTGAGGATAAGCTCTTTTTTTATTAAGGTAAAAATGTTTCTCCCATCAAGTAAAAGTCTACTTCACGAGCAGCTTCTCTTCCTTCTGCAATCGCGGTTACAACCAAACTTTGACCATGACGTGCATCCCCACAAGCGAACACGCCTTCTTCACTTGTACGGTAAAATCCTTTAGCAGCATCAATCGTATGACGGTCTGTTTTTCCTACACCAAAATTCGTGAAAATATCTTCGGTTGTACCAGCAAAACCAATTGCAATTAAAACCATATCAACGTCAAAATACTTTTCGCTTCCTTCTACAGGTGTATACGTTCTAGCAGCCTTATCTTCCACTACTTCTACTGTATGAAGTCCAACAAGGTTACCTGCTGCATCTTTTTCGAAAGAAGTTGTATTGATGAGATATTCACGTGGATCTCTTCCATAAACAGCCTCTGCTTCTTCGTGCGCATAATCCATTTTGAATACTCGTGGATATTGTGGCCAAGGGTTTTCACCTTCGCGTAATTCAGGAAGTTTATCTTGAATACCGAATTGATAAATACTTTTTGCACCTTGTCTTAATGCCGTTGCCACACAGTCAGCACCAGTATCACCGCCACCGATAATTACGACATTTTTGCCTTTAGCAGAAAGAGTTTGCACCCCGCCGTTGTCCAAATTGTCGCGCGTACTTTGTGTTAAATACGGCACAGCGAAGTGAATACCAGCCGCATCACGTCCAGCAAGCGGAATATCTCGTGCATTCCCAGCCCCAGTTGCAAGCACAATCGAATCATACTCTGTGCGTAGTTCTTCAAAAGTAATATCCGTACCAGCTGCAACGCCAGTCACAAATTCAACGCCTTCTTCTGCCATTAAGTTCACTCGGCGTGTCACTTGTTCTTTTTCTAGCTTCATCGTTGGAATACCATACATTAATAAACCGCCAACTCGATCACTTTTTTCAATGACTGTTACGCTATGACCCGCTTTATTTAGTTGATCGGCACAAGCAAGCCCCGCAGGACCAGAACCAATTACCGCAATACGTTTACCAGTACGTTTTTTAGGAGGTGCCGGTTTAATCCAGCCCTCTTCAAAACCGCGGTCGATAATCGCTTTTTCGATTGATTTAATGCCTACAGCGGGTTCAGAGATCGCCACTGTACAACCACCTTCACAAGGCGCTGGGCAAATTCGACCAGTAAACTCTGGAAAATTATTTGTTTTTAATAGTAGTTGCAAGGCTTCATACCAGTCACCCCGGTAAACGGCATCGTTCCACTCTGGAATTAAATTATGCAGTGGACAACCTGAGACACCATTTTTAATTTCCATTCCTACACTACAAAATGGTACGCCACAATCCATGCATCGTGCTGCCTGTAACGTTAAATCTGCTACCGGCATCGGTAAACTATATTCATTCCAGTCACGCGTCCGACTTTTCGGATCGCGCCCTGGAGAAGGGATTCGGTCATATTCCATAAATCCAGTTGCTTTTCCCATGGTTTCACTCCTCTCTATTTCGCCGCTCCGGCAACTAATTTTCCATCTTTATGTTCATAAAAAGCTTGTAATTCTGCTTCATCGTGTGTTTTTCCAGTTTGTTCTAGCGTAGTAATTCTCGTTAGCATCATTTCATATTCGTTTGGAATAACGAAAATAAAGTTCGCTTTCTCTGCTTCCCAGTCGCTAAGAATAGCTTTGGCAAACTCACTTCCGGTCAGGTTTGCGTGTTGTTCGATTAGCTGTTTCAATTTAGCTAGTTCTGACGCGCCGAGTGTAGAACGACTGTTAACAAGTTCATGATTGATTTTTTCAGTGGTTACTTTTTTATTTTTAGTATAAATGTAAGCAACCCCACCAGACATTCCGGCCGCGAAGTTCTCGCCAATTTCGCCAAGAATGACTACTGCGCCTCCTGTCATATATTCACAACCATTGTCGCCAATACCTTCAACAACCGCTGTCGCACCACTATTACGAACGGCAAATCTTGCCCCTGCTTTTCCGTGCATATAAGCATATCCACCAGTAGCACCGTAAAGCGTTACATTACCGACAATCGCGGAATCATGTGGTTTGATTGGTGTTTTTGCATCTGGACTAACAATTAATTTACCACCTGAAAGCCCTTTGCCAAAGTAGTCATTGGCATCACCATGAATTCGAAGTGTCATCCCAAGCGGCGTATAAGCACCAAAGCTTTGACCCGCCGAACCAACGAAATCAAGTGAAATCGTATCTTCTGGCAAACCTTCTGCGCCGTACTTTTTACTAATAAAGGATCCAGCAACCGTTCCAATCGCGCGGTCAATGTTTCTTACAGCGAAAGTTCCAGTTACTTTTTCACCGTTTTCAAGTGCTGGTTTAATTAACGGAACAATTTCTCGCATATCAAGTGTTTGGTCGATTTTGTGGTCTTGTTGTTTTGTGCAATATTGGACTTGATTTTTATAGAAATCATCACTGTAAAGCATATTCGAAAAGTCGATATATTTCGCTTTCCAATGGGACTCTTTTTTCTCGTGAGTTGTTAGTAGTTCTTTGTGTCCTATTACTTCTGTCAAACTTCTGAAGCCAAGTTCTGCCATCATTTCACGCATTTCCGCAACGATAAAATGGAAGAAGTTTACAACGTAGTCCGCAGAGCCATTGAATTTTTTGCGAAGTTCTGGATTTTGTGTTGCTACACCAACTGGACACGTATCTAAATGGCAAACGCGCATCATGACGCAACCAAGTGTTACAAGTGGCGCTGTGGCAAATCCGAATTCTTCTGCCCCTAGCATTGCGGCAACTAAGACATCTTTACCTGTCATTAATTTACCATCTGTTTCAACAACAACTTTGTTTCTTAAGCCGTTTAAAAGTAATGTTTGGTGCGTTTCTGCTAAGCCGATTTCCCACGGTACACCCGCGTGACGGATACTCGTTCTCGCAGCAGCACCGGTTCCACCTTCATAACCACTTACCAAGATAACGTCGGCATTCCCTTTTGCAACCCCGGCTGCAATCGTACCAATACCAGTTTTCGAAACTAACTTCACGTTGACGCGCGCATTTTGGTTAGCATTTTTCAAATCGAAAATCAGTTGCGATAAATCTTCAATCGAATAAATATCATGGTGTGGCGGTGGTGAAATCAGGCCGACACCTGTTGTTGAACCACGAGTTTTCGAAATCCACGGATACACTTTATTCCCTGGTAAATGGCCGCCTTCACCCGGTTTTGCACCTTGAGCCATTTTGATTTGTAGCTCTTCTGCGTTAACCAAATAATGACTTGTTACGCCAAAACGACCGGAAGCGATTTGTTTGATTGCACTTCTACGCCAGTCGCCATTTTCGTCTGGAGTAAAGCGGTTCGGGTTTTCGCCACCTTCTCCACTATTACTTTTTCCGCCGATACGGTTCATCGCGATAGCAAGCGCCTCATGAGCTTCTTGGCTAATCGAACCATAAGACATCGCGCCCGACTTAAATCGTTTAAAAATCGCTTCTGCTGGCTCTACTTCATCTAGTGGAATCGGTTTACGATCGCTAGTAAATGTTAACAGCCCTCTTAAAAAGGCATTATTTTGATTTTGCATTAAATCTGAATATAAATTATAGGTTTCGCGATTATTTTCTCGCGTTGCTTGTTGCAAGGAATGAATCGCTAGTGGATTATACACGTGGTATTCGCCGTTTGAGCGCCACTGATATTCTCCTCCTGTATTAAGCGTGAAACTTTGGTAGCCAATATCATGATAGGCTTCGCGGTGACGCAACCAAGCTTCTTGGGCAATCACTTCAAGCGGAATACCGCCAATTTGTGAAGCTGTCCCTGGGAAATAGTTTTTAATCACATCATCGCCAATACCGATTGCTTCAAAAATCTGCGCCCCACGGTAACTTTGGACAGTAGATATTCCCATTTTCGACATGATTTTCAAAATGCCGTCTGTAATTGCTTCAATATAACGACTTTCTGCCTCATCAAGCGTAAACCCTTTAATACGGCCTTCTTTGATTAAGCCATCAAACGTATCAATTGCTAAACTTGGGAATACTGCATCCGCCCCGTAGCCAATTAATAGCGCACATTGATGGACATCTCTCGCTTCTGCCGTTTTAACAATAATGCTCACTTGTGTACGTGTTCCCGCTTTAACTAAATGATGATGCAAGCCACTTACAGCTAACAGCGAAGGAATTCCAATCCAATCCGCATCTACGCCGTCATCAGATAAAACAAGCAATTCCGCCCCACTAGCGATTTTTTGCTCAGCTTCGATAAACAAAGCCTCTAAACGTGCTTCTAAACCATCACGCTCTTCCGCTTTAAATAAAATCGATAACCTTTCTGTTGGTTTGGCGAATTTCGTTTGCTGCTCAAGCGCCACAAATTCTTTTCGTGATAAAATTGGCGTTTTCAAGCGAATTCGGTTTGCATTTTTCGCCGTAGGATTTAAAATATTGCCTTCATCGCCTAGTAATGTCATCGCAGAAGTGACCGTTTCCTCACGAATACCATCAATCGGCGGGTTCGTTACTTGGGCAAAAAGTTGTTTAAAATAATTAAATAATACTTGTGGACGTTGGCTTAAAACGGCAAGTGGCGCGTCATAACCCATTGCACCCATTGGATCTTTTTTCTCCGTTACCATCGGAATCAAAATTTTATTTAATTCATCTTGCGTGTAACCAAATGCACGTTGTTTTTTAAAGCGTTCTGATTTATCCATTGCTTCGTAATCTAACTCTGCTGTCGCTAAGTCAGCAATCTCCGTCATTTCCGCATTCAGCCATTCACGGTATGGTTTTTCGGTTGTTAGTTCTTCCTTTAATTCAGAATCCGTCACAATGCGACCTTCTTCTAAATCGATTAACAACATTGTTCCCGCACCAACCGTCTCTTTGCGAATAACCTCACTCGGATCCACTGGCACAACACCTGTTTCCGAAGAATAAATGATTGTATGATCTTTCGTTTCATAATAACGCGCCGGACGTAAGCCGTTTCTATCCAAAATTGTCCCGATAACCCGACCATTCGTAAATGAAATCGAAGTCGGTCCATCCCAAGGTTCCATTAGCGTACTATGATATTCGTAAAAAGCGCGTTTCGGATCAGTCATGTGCGGATTTTTGTCCCAAGGTTCTGGAATAAGCATCATCGCCGCATGAGGTAATGAACGCCCTGCTTGCACTAAAAATTCTAACGCATTATCTAAAGTTGCCGAGTCACTACCGCTTTCATCAATAATTGGCAGTAATTTTGCTAAATCGTCACCAAGTAAACCAGATTCCGCTCTTTTTTCCCGAGCTTTCATCCAGTTGACATTGCCTCGTTGCGTATTAATTTCACCATTATGAATTAAATAACGGTACGGATGCGCCCGCTCCCAACTCGGAAAAGTATTCGTTGAAAAGCGTGAATGCACTAGCGCAAAAGCCGATACATACGCTGGATCTGCTAAGTCTAAATAATATTGATTAATTTGTTCTGGTAATAGCATTCCTTTAAAAATAACCGTTCTCGTTGATAAACTTGGAACGTAGAAAGTTTCTGTAATTTGTTCAGAAGTCGCAGCAAATTTTTCGATTTGCTTTCTAATTAAATATAGTGCTCGCTCAAATCCCGCTTCATCTAGCTCAGCGTTTTTTTGAATGAATAATTGATAAATCGCTGGTTCTGTTTTTCTTGCACCGGCACCAACCTTTGTTACATCAGTTGGTAATTTACGCCAACCAAGGAACGTTTGCCCTTCGCTAGCAATCAGTTTTTCCGTTTCCGCCATTAAGCATTCGCGTTCTGTGTTACTTTGCGGGAAATTAAACATCCCCACCGCATAATGATATTTTTCAGGTAAATTAATTCCTAATTTGCTACATTCACGTCGGAAGAAAGAGTCAGAAATTTCAAGTAAAATACCAGCGCCATCGCCCGTATCCCCGCCAACTTCTCCGCCACGGTGTTTTAATTGGCAAAGCATATGAATACCTTGCTCGACAATTTTATGAGAAGAAATCTTTTTAATATTTGCTACGAAGCCAATTCCACAAGCATCGTGCTCATTTTCTGGATTGTATAGGCCATGTTTTTTTGGTAAATTAGTTTGTTTCATCCTAGTTCCTCCTCTTCAAAAACCGAATCCTTCAAGGTCTCTCTGATAATTATTTAAATTAACTGATAATTAACCAGCGATTCAGCTTACCTTACATTTCTTGTAGTATCTATTTTATTCCTTTTCATTTATCGAAACAATATATATAATAGAATAAAACAATCTCATTTCGAGAACAATCGGAGGTAAGAAATGGAACTACGACAATTAAAGTATTTTATGGAAGTAGCCCGCGTTGAGCATATGACCAAAGCTAGTGAGAATTTGCATGTAGCCCAATCTGCCGTTAGTAGACAGATAACGAAACTTGAAGAAGAACTTGGCGTGCATTTATTTGATCGTGTTGGCAGAAATATGCAGCTCACAAGTGTCGGGCAAGAATTTCTAAAGCAATCCGCCATCGCTTTAAATGAACTACAAAAAGCCGAAGCGCTCGTAACCGAATACACCGATCCCGCAAAAGGAACCGTCCGCGTTGGCTTACCTAACTCACTTTCCACCAAGGTTTTGCCATCTGTCATTTCTACTTTTCGCGAAAAATATCCACAAATCACTTATAAATTTATGGAAGGAACAAATGAGGAACTTACCGAAATGCTACTAAACGGCGCGCTTGATATGACTTTCTTATCACCCGTTCCCGAATCTAGCGACCAAATCGAAGCCATTCGTTTCTTTGATGAAAAATTGAAATTAATCGTTCCCGAGAATCATCCGCTTGCTGAAAACTTTAATGTTTCCCTGAAAGAACTTGCTTCTGAAAAATTCGTTCTTTATCCGGAAGACTTTGATTTATATAAAATCGTGACAAAAGCTGCCAATAAAAAAGGTTTCACGCCGCAAATTGCTTTTCAAAGTAGAGATTTTTATACGATCCAAGGGTTAGTTGGGGCTGGACTTGGCATTAGCATTTTGCCGGAAATGATTTTAGATGGTGCGATTTTTAAAGAAACAAAAAGTATTGCCTTACGCGACAAAGAGCTGCGCCGTTCAGTCGGGATTATTACAACAAAAAAACGGAACCTATCCCCTTCCGAGAATTTGTTCCGTTCGTTTATTATTTCGTTCTTTTCTAATTAAACGTGTTCAGAAAAAGCTGCTGGATAATGAATCGTTCCTGCCAAATTTTCCAAGCTTCCATCATATAGTTCAAGCAACATAAAGTATTCAGCTGGTACATCAAATGGTGCTGGAATCGCAAACTGCTCAGAAGGAATAAAGCCAAATCGCGGATAATAATCAGCATGTCCAAGCACAGCAATAGCCGGATATGCTTTTTCGCGTGATAACCGGATGCCTTCTTCCATCAGTCTAGATCCAACTCGAGTTCCTTGATATTCCGGTAAAACAGCCAGCGGAGCAAGTGCTAAAATAAACCTGCTTCGCCCAGCTGCCACAAGCGAAATTTCACTAAACATAATATAGCCAACAACACGTCCATCCTCGGCTTCCGCTACAAGCGATAACCCCGGCTGATAATAATCAGATGTCCGAATACTTTCAATTAAGTCTGCTTCCACAGTGCCTTTAAAAGCTTCCTCATTTACACGACGAATCGCCTGATAATCTTGTGGTTGTTCTTTCCGAATAATCATTTTTACTTAGTCACTCGTTTCATTGCCATACTATCTTCCAATTGTTTCATTGCGTTTAACACGACATCAGCCGTGATTTCGCCTGGCATCATATGGATTGTTTCATGCGGCTCAGTGGCGCGCTTAGAAACAGCAACAAGCGTTTCATCAGCAAGTGTCGCAAGCCCCATATCGTATAAACTGGTTGGAAGTCCTAGTTTGGAATAAAACGGCAATAGTTGTTCGATTTCATCCCATCTATTTTCAATCACTAGTTGAACTAAAATTCCGTACGCCACTTTATTACCATGTAACAAGTGATGTGTTTCAGGAACCATCGTTAGCGCGTCATGAATCGAATGCGCACCAGCACAACGACCATAATCATCACCAAAACCGCCAACCATTCCGCCAACTAAAATATTTGTTTCAATAATTTTAACGAATGCTTCATTTAGCTCTTGTTTGTCCATGGCAACGAGTGCCTCTTCACTAAATCGTAGCAAGTTATCACGACACATTTTCGCAGCAATGTGGGCAATTTCGATTTCGACGGACTTGCTCGGTAAGGAGTTAATAATTACATCGGCTTCGTACCATTTCGCTAACGTATCACCAATTCCCGCAACAAGCAATTCTTTTGGTGAATCTAAAATCATTTCTGGGTCAATTAATAATAACGCATTACTGCTAGCGAACACATCATAGCGAATCATTGCGCCTGCCTCGTCGTACATTACACTAAGCGGTGTATAAGCAGCACAAGTAGATGCAAGTGTAGGTAAAATGATGACTGGTAAACGTAAAACGGCTGCTGCGGCTTTACATACATCGGCAATTTTCCCGCCACCGACTGCAATAATTGCATCCATCTTATTCATTTCCATTATCGCTACCAAACGATCACGTTCCGCGTAGGTAGAACCACCATTATATACTTCAAAAGTAGATGTAACGGTTGATAATACTGGGAATTTATTTTTAGCGACTTCCCAAGAAGCATTTCCACGAACTACTAACACATTTTTCAAACCGCGGCGTTCTAAGTGAGTAGGTAACGTATCCCACGCGCCTACTTGGCAAAAATACTCTTGCGGAGCTCCGCGAACAATCAATTCTTTATTCAACAAAAATCATCCCTTCTGTCTGGCACGGTCGGATATTCGGCTGCGACATTTATAATTCAAATTGTATAGGAACTTAAACCTACTGTCAAACTAGCTATTGCTTAGCGATTTCGTCATCGCCAAACCATTTTTTGCTAATTTCTTGCATTTTGCCTTCTTTGTATAATTTTTCAAAAGCTTCGTTGATTTTTGTTTGTAGTTCTTTATCGCTTTTTCGCATTCCTACAGCAAAATCTGTTGCATCAAAACCGCCAGTTATAATGTTGTAGTCATCTTTATTTTTTTGCTTATCAATGTAATAACGCGCGTAAACCTCATCAATGATTAGACCATCAATACGTTTATTATTTAGATCAATAAAAGCTGTATCAAACGTATCATATAATTCCGGTTCATTATTATTAATAATATCTGTCAGTACTTCTGGCTTGTTCGCCATATCATCAATCGAACTTGCCCCATTTTGAGCACCAAGCGTTTTATCTTTCATATCGCTAAATTTGTTGATATTGCTTGATTTCAACGTGACTAGCACTTGTTCATTTTTCATGTAAGGATTACTAAAAGCGACTTGTTTCTTTCTAGCATCCGTTACAGTATAGCCATTCCAAATTAAATCAATCGAGCCATTTTTCAGTTCTGATTCTTTCATCGTCCAGTCAATCGGCGTGAACTTCGCTTTAATGCCATATTCCGCAAAAACCGCTTTCGCCAAATCAATATCAAAACCGACCAAATTATCGTCTTTATCCCGGAATCCCATTGGTACAAAACTATCGTCCAAGCCAATTACAACTTCCTTATCTTTGTTAATTCGCTCCCACTGGTCTTCCTTCGATTCACTACTGGAACAAGCCCCTAGCGCTAACATCACAACCGCCATCACAGCTATTAATAATCCTTTTTTCATCTTAAATTGCCCCCTTTTTTAATGGTTCGACTTCCATCATCTGATCCGCTACTTTTTCAGCAAAAGTGTGATCATGTGTCACGATAATCTGTGTAATACCAACATTCTTCAAACTTAAAATTAACGATGCAACATGTTCTCGCAAGTCGGGATCTAACGCCGATGTTGGTTCATCAAACAACAATACTTTTGGATTCATCGCTAGCGCCCGAGCAATTGCGACCCGCTGCTTTTGTCCACCTGATAATTGGTATGGCATGCTATCCGCTTTATCTCCTAAATCAAGCAACCCAAGTAATCGTTCTGCTTCTTTGATTGCTTCATCTTTTTTTGTTTTCCGAGCAAGCGTTGGCGCCAATATCAAATTATCTAAAACACTTAAATGTGGAAACAAGTGGAATTCTTGGAACACGACGCCAATCGTATTTTCGACATCTTTTCGCGACATTGGGTCAATTTTTTCACCGTCAATAAAAATCTCACCAGCATCCATTTTTTCTAGTCCGCTAATACAGCGAAGCAAAGTAGTTTTTCCACCACCAGATGGCCCAACAATAGAAAGTATTTCACCACCCTGAAGTGTTATATTCACATTATCTAAAATCGTTTTTTGATCAAATTTTTTCGATAGATTTTTAATTTCCAACATTTTCTTCACCTCATTTATAATAACTAAAACGTTTTTCCAGTTGTTTAAATAGTAATGTTAGGATTGCTGTTAATGCTAAGTAGATTGCTGCCACTAATACGAGTGGGATTAAGGTAACGTCTCGACTCATCGCAATTTTCCCTGCTCTTAGCAAGTCGCCAATTCCTAGGATATAAACTAAAGAAGAATCTTTTACTAAGTTGATGACTTCATTACCAATTGCTGGCAAGACGCGTTTAACAACTTGTGGTAAAACGATTTTTCGAAGTGTTTGCCCGTAAGTAAGTCCAAGAACCTTGGCACTTTCATATTGTCCGTTTTCGATAGAGAGAAAGCCGCCACGGAAAATCTCTGCAAAATACGCAGCATAATTTAAAATAAAGGCAATAAACACGGCATCCATCCGGTCAAAAACAATTCCGATAATCGGTAAACCAAAATAGATAAAAATTAATTGTAAAAGTAAAGGTGTTCCCCGCATTATCCAAATGTAAATATTTAAAATAAATTTAAGTGGTGCTATTTTGCTAATGTTTCCGACTGCCACAACTGCTCCGAGTGGTATCGAACAAACTAATGTGACTGCAAAAACGAGTAGTGTTGTTTTTGCCCCGTCGAGTAAAGCTGGTAAAATTCCCATGATATAATCCATATTTCTTCGCTCCTTTTTTTAGCATAAAAAAATCCCGTCGCACTTGGCACAAATTGGCCAAGAGGACGAGAATAATATTCACGTGGTTCCACCTCAATTTACTGATACTTCGCAGTACCAGCCTCCGTTAGTTCGAGACTAACAAGCTATAACGGGCTTACCCCGAGTTCACCTACTCACTTAATTTTTCAGCAAACCAGCTCCGAGATGTGTTCGATGACGCTATCTTTATCCTTTCGCACCAACCAAGGACTCTCTTCTAAAGAATCACGCTCTACTTGTTCTGTTCGACGCTTTTACTTCTTCTTGCTAATACTCTACCACGATAAAGTGACAGAGTCAACCGTTTTTTATTCAACAAAAAAAGTGGTGCGCGAATCATCATCATTCGCGCGCCACTTTCTCTTAATCTTTCGCAATCAGTAAATAGTCATCCTTTTGTTCAAAGTAGATATTCACTTCAGTTCCTACCCCGCTTTGGGATTGAATGCAGATTTCATGACCTAATTTTTTCGCCATTTGTTTAGCAAGATATAATCCCATACCAGTTGCTTTTTTCTCTTGACGACCAATATTGCCCGTAAAACCTTGTTCAAATACACGTGGTAAATCTTCTTCCTTAATTCCACGACCATTATCTTGAATATGCAACACTTTCTTGCCAGACGCTTCTGTATCGCACCAAACTTTCACTTCGCCGCCGCTCTCTGTGTATTTTAGTGCATTGGACAGGATTTGATCGATAATAAAGCCCAGCCATTTGCTATCCGTGCGTACATCAATATCCACATTTTGTAAATCCAACTTCATTTTCTTCCCAATGAAAAGTTTAGAATGACGTTTGACCGATTCGCGCACAACAGCTCCAAGGTTTTGTTCTTGAATAAAATAATCTTTCGAGAACGTATCCAACCTAGAAAAATAAAGTGCTTGCATAACGAGTTTATCAATCGTCGTTAATTCTTCATCAATTTGTTTGAAAATTGTTTCTGTATCGTTTAAATCTGGATTATTGATTAACATTTTACTAGCGACAACCGGGGTTTTCACTTCATGCACCCAATATAAAATAAAATCATGGTACTCTTGTTGTTTATCTTGTAATTTACTAATTGTCCGTAATTCTTCTTTATGCTTTTTCGCCATCAGCTGATTAAAAAAGGCTTGTTCTCGTGTCCGCGGTTTTGGTAATAATTCAATGATATTTTCTTCAATTTCACCACTAACAAGTTCTTTCATTTCGCGCCAATAACTATATTTAAAGAAATAACCTAGCACTAAATACGAAAGCAAGAAGACTAAAACAAAGACATATAAATAAATGAAATTTCCGAGCGTTAATTTACTATTTGGATCGATGGAAATCAATACCCCGACAAAAAACATAATACTGCAAAAAAACAATAAGAAAAATCGTTTATCTTTTATATAACTCCACCAGTTCATGTCGTACCTCCTCGCTATGGTTAGTTTACTTCATTTGGAATAATTTGAAACGTAGCAAAATCAAACAAGCCTTGATCGGTTAATTTTAATTCTGGGATAACTGGTAAGGTCAAGAACGACAAGGTTAAAAATGGATCAAAACCTTTGGCATGACTAATTTGATTAAAGGCATTTAAAAGACCTGCTAAATCCGTTTCCACTTCTTCATATGGCTTATCGCTAAGAAGACCTGCAATCGGAAGCGCCAAATCATGCAGTACTTTACCAGACGCATCCACTACAGCAATACCGCCACCTGTTTTGGTGATATGGTCAATAGCAGCTTTCATTGCTTCATCACTGACACCAACTGCGACAATATTATGGGAATCATGGGCAACAGTTGTAGCAATCGCGCCTTCTGTTAAACCAAAGCCTTTTACAATACCAACGCCAACACAGCCAGTATCGTGATGCCGCTCTACAACAGCCATTTTGAGCAAATCATTTTCTACAGTAGGAATAAATTTCCCGTTTTGAATAGTGACTTGTTCGATGCGCTTTTCTGTAAATAAACTGTTTGGCTGCATTCCGATTACATAGCACGTTTCTTTTGTTAAAGTTAACGCTAAATCTTGCAGGCTTAAATGGTGATTAATTGGTGGTGATACGAACGGTACTGCGGCTTGTTTCCTGAAAGCAGCTTCCTTTCGAACGCCATTTTCCACAACGACTTCTCCATTTTTCAAAACTTTGCTGATTTCTACGGTTTGTAAGTCGGTTAGAAAAACGATATCTGCTTGGTATCCCGCGGCAATCGCGCCGAGATACGGTAAATTATGACAATTAGCCGCATTAATCGTTGCCATTTGGATGGCGGTTATTGGTTCTATTCCATTTTTAATTGCTAACTCGATATTGTAGTTGATGGAGCCTTCTGTAATCAAATCATTAATCAGTTTATCATCTGTGCAAAAACAAAAACGATGGCTATTTTTTTCAGAAACGGCAGGAATGGTTTGAAGCAAATCGCGACCAACTGTCCCTTCGCGTAGCATTACAAACATACCGGCACGTAAGCGGTCTGTAGCTTCTTTCGCCGTGGTGCTCTCGTGGTCTGTTCGAATGCCAACTGCCAGATAATTATTCAAATCAGCGCTAGTTAAGCCGGCACCGTGGCCATCAATTCGACCGCCCTCTTTTTTAGCATCGATTATTTTCGTTAAAATATCATCGCTGCCCTTTGCTACGGACGGAAAATCCATTACTTCGGCAAGGCCGATTACTTTTTCATGTCTATAAAGTGGGTGGAGTTTCTCGGCGTGTAGTGTTTCTCCATTATGTTCACCTTCTGTTGCGGGAACGCTTGAAGGAAGCATTACAAACATATCTAGTGGAGCCCCTTTGGCATCTTCTAGCATAAACTCGATTCCTTTTTCTCCAGCAACATTGGCAATTTCATGTGGATCGGTCACGATAGTTGTTACCCCATTTGGCAGTAATACACGTGCAAACTCAGATGGCGTCACCATTGCGCTTTCCACGTGCACATGCGCATCAATAAAGCCAGGAGCAATAAACGCCCCAGCAGCATCTATGACTTTTTCTGCATCCGGAAAATTACCAATGCCGGCGATATAGCCATTTTTAATAGCGATATCTCCGTCCATGATTTCTCCAGAAAAAACATTTATTATTCGTCCATTCTTAATGACTAAATCTGCTTTTGCGCGCCCATCACTGACCGCAACACGCTCTTGTAGTTGTTTTAAATTCTCCACCAAATTTCGCCTCCGTCAATTAAGCTTCAAAGAAACCTTCATCAAGCAAGTAACCTTCCGCACTTTCTATTGTTGGGAAAACTGCTTCTAAATTCTCGCCTGTATAAATAACCCACATTTTATTTTCGTATACAAGTGATAATTTTTCACCGCTATTATCTTGGTATATTTTTGTTAATCCTTCTTTATAGCCATCTTCATCACTATCCATAAAATCTTTCGCTTCAAGTAACAATACCCGAATTTCATTTTCAGAGTAATCTTTTACGTTCACATAGCCTTGTTTGTCGAGTGGCTCTACTTCTAAAAATGGTGCATAGACAAAAGCATTGCCGTTTGGGTGCAGATGTTTGACGATAATTTTCTTGTCTCGTTTGCTTGCTGGATAATGCACGTTGATACGGCCCATAGAAATTTCATGTAGTTCAAAACCGTCGATTGCTTCTATCAGTGCCTTTTTTTCCTCAAAGTTTAACATAATGTATTTTTTCCTCCAAAATTAATTTTCTTTTAAAATATCCGTCACTAAAGCTGGTAGCCATTCTTTTAAATCACTAAAAATAAATCCAGCTTCTTTTGCTTTCGTGTTATCTAAATAATAGGTTTTTTCAAGGCCAAATGGGGAATCATCCTCATCATCCGTTACTTCTTCTACTAGTGCTAGTTCGCCAGTTTTGGCTTCTAGCATTTTGATGAATGTATTTAAAGCATATGTTCCGTCAGATGCCGCGTTGATAGGTCCGGTCAAATCTGATTCCACTCCAACCCATTCTAAAAAGTGAGCCGCTTCGTCTGAAGTAATAAAGCCTATCTCCGCTTGTCCATTGCTAATCCCAATTTCTTGGTGTTTCTTAATATGATCAATATGAAAATGAAGTCGTTTTGTATAATCGTCCAGTCCAAGCACTATTGGAAAACGTACGGCAACGACTGGAAAAGTGGCTTTTTGGAAAAATACGGCTTCGGCAAGTCGCTTTCCTTCACCGTAATCAAAGTCTTCCTTGTCCCCAATAACAATTTCATAATGTTCAGGATTAAAGTCCTCTTCGACTAAAGCGCGTCCTTTTTGGCTATAGACAGAGAGTGATGACGTATATATGTATCGTTTTACTTTTCCTTTAAAGGCATCTACTGCATAGAGCGCCTCTTTTGGTGAAAAACAAATATTATCGTAAATAACATCCCATTCTTCTTTTGCTAATTGAAATAAATCATCTCTTGATTCTCGATTTAAAATAACCCGTTTGACAGAATCGCCAAAATTATCATCTGTTTTGCCCCTTGTACCAATTGTGACGTCATGCCCTTCTGAAATAAGTCTCTCCACTAATTTCTTTCCAAAAAAGCGCGTACCACCGAATACTAAAACCTTCATTTTGACTCCTCCTTTATTTACAAAAACAGGAAGTTCGCGTTTTTTGGCGCTATCTTCCTGTTTTCTTCCTCATTCAATCATATAACCTTGGCCTTTTTTCGTTTTGATAAATTCACCTAAACCAATTTCTGCTAGTTTTTTACGAATTCGTACGACGTTAACCGTCAGCGTATTATCATCAACAAAACTTTCATCTTCCCAAAGTGCGCGCATAATTTCATCGCGACTTACGATGCTGCCTTTTTGTTTCATTAGTTCATATAAAATTAAAAATTCATTTTTTGTTAGCTCAATTTTATCTTCTAAATGTGTGAGAGTATTCGTATCGATGTGAAGGAAGACATTATTGTGCTCCATTACGTTAGCTTCTTCTAAATCTGCATAAGAATATGTTCGTCTTAAAAGTGCGTTAATCCGCGCCATTAGTACATCAAGGTCCACTGGTTTCTCAATATAATAATCTGCTCCCATATTCATGCCCATAATTTGGTCCATTCGTGAATTACGTGATGATAAAAAGATAATTGGTACATTTGACACTTCTCGGATTTGGTTACACCAATAAAAACCATCAAAGAAAGGAAGATTGACATCCAAAATAACTAATTGGGGTTCAAAAGATAAAAACTCTTGTAAAATATTGTTAAAATCCTCTACTACACCAATCTCAAATCCCCATTTGCTTAAATGTTTCCGGATTGTATCACGAATTACTTCATCATCTTCCACGATATATACCTTCACCATTTCTAGTACCTCCTCAGCAGAACTCTCTTTTCATTTTAGCTGAATTAACCGCAAAAGCCAATTACTTTTTATTTCCCATTACAATTTTGGTAAAAGAATCAATACATAAAAAGTAATACGCGGTGTAACACACAATATAAATACCGGTTCCAATTAATACTGGATACTTAATATTATCCATTAAATTAATAGAAATACCCCATAACGCAGCCATTGAATGTGCAATTCCGAAAAACAATGGAATCACAAAAATCGGCCAGACTTGCTTGGAAATAATCTTACGTACTTCTTTTTCAGTCACACCTAATTTAAATAAAATATCAAATTTGTCTTTTTCTGATACAGCATCTGTTACAAGTTTAAAGTAAATAATACTTCCTGTTGCTAAAAAGAAGACAACACCAATAAAAATACCAATAAATAATAACGAACCCACCAATGTGGAAATCAAATGATAATTCGTATAATACGAAGAAACATTTTCTGAAAATAGTGATGGCTCTCCGTCCACAATAGTTTGCACTTTTTTATCCAAACTTTCACTATGATTCGGGTTCGTAATATCAAACATTTCGACAGATTCCGGCTCGAAAAGTCGCTCCAAAACTTCATAATAATCATCGGATACAACGAGCGTTTCATAAGAAATCCCTGTATTAAAAATCGAATACTCGCGGAAATCCACTACTTTGATTGGTGGCAAGTTTTTAGCAATGGGCTCATTCGACTGAACAACCATTTTACGAGTAAGCCATTTTTCTTGCACTTCTGGTCTTGCATAATAAGTGTTTTTTCCGAGCAAGATTGCATCCCCGTAAGCTAGTTTTTTGGGGCGTTTAAAGTCACTCTGCTGTCGTTCGCCAATTCGAATATACTCTGACTCAGATACAACCGTATGAATCATGTTATCCATACGCATTCTATATTTAGGAATATCTTTATATTCAAGTACAGCGCTAACCATCTCTGCTTGCATCAAACTTTGCAGCTTATGATCTTGGTCATCATGAATCGTTTGAATAATCTCAGCCTCTTGCTTTGCCGAAATATCAAGCACCTGATAACTAGAAGGATTCTCTGCTGAAATATCATTAATCGTTCGGACATAAAAACTACTCATCGAACCAATAATCGTCAGCGTTGTCGCACTTAGTACAGCAATCATCGCAATCGTTCCAGCATTTTTCTTCAACCTAAAACGAAGCGAAGTCACACCAATAATATTCGTCCCATTATAAAAGAAATGTTTATTATTATATAATTTACGGATTAAATACGGCGTGCCAAACCTGACCATGAGCCACGTTCCTAAAATGACCGCCCCTAGTATGACTAAAATTAAATCAAAAAAATCATATTTCAACCAAATGGCCGATTCCTCAATATTTCTCGTTGCTAAATAATAACCAAAGACAATTAAAGCAAGTCCAATTAACATTAAACTAAAAGAACCTTTAGCAACTTTTTCTTCTCTTTCATCGTTTTTAAATAGTTGACTCAAATTATAACGTAATACAATGAAAATCGCGTAAACTGATGTGAAAAGCATAATGCTGAAAAAGACAAGCATCGTATCAAGAATAGCCTTAAATGAAATGATAAACTCGGCATCTATCGCTAAACCAACAATCCAAAACAACAGCATCGCAAATAATTTAGAAGAAAAAATACCAATTAAAATACCAAACAAAGTAGCCAGCATATAAAGCATAGCATTTTCAAAAAACAATACTAAGACCACTTGTGATTTCCGCAAACCAAGCAATGAATACAAGCCTATTTCTCGTTTTCGTCTTTTAAGGAAAAAGCTATTGGAATAAAAGATAAAAAAGAAGATAAACAATATCAACAAAATACTTGCTGAAGAAAACATCGCCGGTCCGAATAGCTCCCAGCGTTTAAAAACCGTCTCAATTAGCGGATTATAAGACAACGAAACAAACGTAAAAAACACTAACACACAGACAATAAGCGAAACAAAATAAACAATATATTGATTAAAATTCTTTCGCATATTAGTCAGCGCAACTTTAAATAACATCGTTTTCGCCACCTCCAAGAAGCGCCAACACATCTAACACCTTTTGGAAAAATTGTTTTCTTGAACTTGTTCCGCGGTAGATTTCTGTGAAAATTTCGCCGTCTTTAATAAACATAATTCGTTCGCAGTAACTGGCTGCAAAGGCATCGTGCGTCACCATCATAATCGTAGAATCGCGCACATCTTTTGCTTGAGAAAGCCCTTCTAACAAGTTTGTCGCAGCTTTAGAATCGAGTGCTCCGGTAGGCTCATCCGCGAAAATTAGTGTTGGCTCTGTAATCATGGCCCGACAAACCGCCGTTCGCTGCTTTTGTCCGCCCGATATTTCTGTAGGATATTTATTCCGCAATTCAAAAATCCCAAACTGGCGTGCAATAATTTCAAAACGTTCATCAATTTCGGCTTGTTTAATATGAGCAAGTGCTAGTGGTAAAACGATATTATCTTTCACTGTCATCGTATCTAATAAATTATAATCCTGAAAAATAAAACCAAGCTGATCGCGTCTAAAAACGGCCAATTCTTTCCCATTCATATTCGAAATGAGTTTTCCGCCAATCTCAATTTCCCCAGATGTCGGTTTATCTATAGAGGACAACACATTTAATAAAGTAGATTTCCCCGCACCAGAAGGACCCATAATTCCAACAAATGAGCCTTTTTCTATTTCTAAACTAATACTTCCAATCGCAGAAAACAAATTGCCTTTTGACCCGTATACTTTTCTGACTTTATGCGCCTTTAGCACTGTTTCCATTGTATTCCTCCCGTTACGTTCATTATTTGGTTATTTTACCTTACTTTTAGTTAAGATACTATGGGCTATAGTTGTATTTATCAAAAAAAATCACTTCCCTATTTTAATAAAAACAGACAAATGATTTTTCTTCTTATTTCTTTTCCACGAAGATTTCCGTGCCAATTGTTTCGTCATCTGTATAGGTTTCTCGCATTGATTGAATGAGCTTTTCTAGTTCTTCTAAACTGATGGAAACGTCAGCAGCAATAATATCCCACGCTACCTCCGCTCGGCCATTAATCGATGTCATGATTTTTAATCTACCTTGCGAAAAAAGCATAATTGCAGGCTTCTTCAATTCCGTTGCTTTAATTTCGTTCCATGGCTTAAAATCACCACGATAAGCAACTCCCCGTTCTGTTAACTCTACTGTTGGAGCGATATTAATTAAACGTAGCAACGGACGTAAAACACAAAGACCGATAAACACGAGTAAAATTATTTCTTCTACGCCATTGACGCCTTTGATATGACTAAAAACAACATAAAGCAATAATCCAACTGCCATCCAAAGTAAACAACTGGAAAAAATCAAACGACGATTTACTCCAAATTCGATTTTCTCTGTTTTCTCTGCTTGTTCTAGCTCATTTTCTATCATTATTTTCCCCCAGTTTCACAGCTCTATTATTTCTATTGTACTAGAAATATACTACAATGGAAAGGAGGCTTTCTTTTTTCTGTAGAAGGCGTATTAAAATGATAAATTTCGGTTGACCTTTTTAGCATTTGTGATATAATTTCTTTAATGCTTTTAAGTAGTAAAATGTAATAATCAAATAAAGGAGGAGAACATCATCGATCAAGTTATCTTAATTGGCTTCATGGGAGCTGGAAAAACAACGGTTGGAAACATACTCGCAAATTTGGCTAATTTACCGTACATCGATATTGACGAAGTAATTACGAGCGAACAAGGAATGAGTGTATCGGACATTTTTGCTAAATATGGTGAAAAAGAATTCCGTCGTTTAGAACATGAAAAATTAAAAGAATTAGCTAATACCAAAGCCGTTATAGCAACAGGCGGTGGCATTGTTCTCAATCCTGAAAATAGAAAAGTTTTGAAAAATACATACCCGGTCATTTATTTAGAAACCGACCCAGAAGTATTTATGAACCGTCTCAAAGGCGATACCACCCGACCACTTGTACAACAAAAATCGGCTGAAGAAATTCGCGCTATTTTTGAACCACGGATTGCTCATTATCAGGATTCCGCAGATTTCATTGTTAATACCGATAATCGTAACCAACAAGAAGTTGCTACAGCCATTTTGGCTATGTTAGATAAGTAAAAAACAGCGCTATGCAACTAGCGCTGTTTTTTTATTCTGTACAGTGTCTACACCACATATCCGGTAATACGGACGTATAGTCTTTGGTAAATGTTAATAAATCATAAAACATACTATCTGCATAACCAGCATCGATGTCTTCTATTTTGTTTAATTCAATTTCGCGGTGAAGTGCTTCGAGTGCCGCATCACGTAAGGCTGGTAACACGTATCCAGTGATTTTGATTTGTGCTAAAGCAGCTGAAACCGTAATTCTATCGGATGTGCGAACATCACTACCGAACTCAGCCAACAGTTGCTGCAAACGCTCTACCCCATCATCTTTTGCTGGAACATATGTCGCATTTTTCACTGTTTCCATCATGTATTTGGGAAAAGCAGCTAAATTAAGTCCTTGATCACTTTTATCACTAAAGTATTCTTCTAAACGACGCAGTACCGCAAGACCATCTTCATAGCCAAATGGACCATATGCATCTTTTTCATCTAAATAAAAACTCGCTTTGAAGTGCTCTTTGAAATGTGGATGTGTTGTTTCGCTGTTTAATGCGGCATTAGGCTTATCAATATACATTGCAATTGCCATTCTCATTTCCTCCATTCATGTAAAATCTATTACATACATCTTACCAAATTATCGTCCCTTTTGAAAGAAGAAAAAAATATGACAATTTCGCAACAATTTCATGCTTGAATTTCGTCGTTTTCGTGATTTAATTAATTTTTTTGTACTAAAACGGTAAGAAAATAAATAAAACTGCTTAAAAAGGTTAAAACATTCACCTTTGACCATTTTTTTGTTTCATGGTTAAATAAAAACTGGACTTGATTTTTATTAATCTCGTCTGTTAATTTATTAGTCAACCACACACACTCGAAAGCAAAAACCGCCATTTATCCCATTATGGCGGTTTTTGTATACTTTAATTTAAATGTAAAACAGTGACTGCTTCAATGTGCGTCGTCATTGGGAACATATCCACTGGTTGGACTTGCTTCGCCACATAACCGCCATCTGTTAATATTTTCATATCGCGGGCTAACGTGCCTGGATTACAAGATACATATACTACTTTCTTTGGTTTCATCGCCAAAATCGTTTCAAGTAGTTTCTCATCGCAACCTTTTCTCGGTGGATCTACTACTAACACGTCTGCTACTATTCCAGCTTTATACCACGCTGGAATGACCTCTTCAGCCTTCCCTGTTTCAAAGGTTGTATTCGCTAGTTCATTTAATTCTGCATTAGCACGGGCGTCTTGAATGGCTTGATCCACAATTTCAACCCCATAGACATGCTTGGCTTTTTTCGCGAGACAAAGGGAAATAGAACCAATGCCGCAATACGCATCAATTACCGTTTCCTCCCCTGTCAGTTCAGCCGCATCTATTGCTTGTTGATACAACACTTCTGTTTGCAGTGGATTCACTTGGTAAAACGAACGCGCCGAAATAGCAAATCTAATTCCGTGAATAGTATCCTCAATAATATCTTTACCCCAAAGCGTTTTTGTACGATCGCCAAAAATGACATTGGTTTTATGCGGATTAATATTTTGAACAATAGATGTTAATTCAAGTTGTTCAGTCAAATCATGAACAATTTCATCTTTAAAAGGCAAGCGTTCTTTCGTAGTCACTAGTACAATCATTAATTGTCCAGTAGTATGTGCAAAACGCGTCATAACATGGCGGATATCACCTTTGCCCGTTTTTTCATCATATGGCTCTGTACCATATTTAGCAAGGATTTCTCGTGTTTTTTGAACGGCAAAATCGCCTTGCTCATTGTGAATAAGACAAGTAGACATATCGATAATTGCGTGGCTTCTTTTTTGGTAAAATCCGGCTGTTAACTTGCCATTTACGAAACCGACTGGCACTTGTGATTTATTACGATAACGCCACGGGTTTTCCATACCAAGTGTTGCTGGTACGTCGACATTTAGTTTGCCAATGCGTTTCATTGTTTCTTCCACTTGATTTCGTTTGAACTCAAGTTGGCCCTCATAGCTTAGATGTTGTAAACTACAACCGCCACACTTAGAATAAACGGCACATGGTGGTTCCACACGATCCGAACTAACGGTTTCGATAGTTTCCATTCGAGCAAAACCGTAATTTTTATTTAGTTTAATTATTTTGGCTGTCACTTTTTCGCCAGGTAACGTATTTGGAATGAAAAGTGGGTACCCGTCGATTTTGCCAACCCCGCTGCCATCATGCGTTAAATCTTCAATTGTAAGTTCAATGGATTGGTTCTTTTTTAAAAGGGATGCTTCCAAAGTCCCTTGCCCCTCTCTTTGCTTTACTTAATAATATATTCGATACCGATTGGTTCTTGAATTACAGCTTCTTCCTGCTCTTTAAAAACAAGCATGGTGTTTTTCTGCAAGGTAAAATCATAGACAAAAGATTTTGGATAAATTGTCACATTTTTATTTATTGTAAGATCTTTTGTATTGTCTGTGATAGTTATTTTATCTGGAATAGTGCTATTAAAAATACCTGCTGCAACCTCTGCTTCATCGCTTGAATAGGTTGTTTTTAAGGGCACTTTAATATCGTTATTGGTTGTGTCTTCTATTTTTATAGGTGTTTTGTCTGTTTGTACTGACCGTTCGCCGCTTGTAATTTCGTAGTTGGCTAATTTCTTCTGAATAGTTGTTGTTGGGTAACGGTATTTCGTGTTTGTAATATACTCGGAAACTTTCTTTGCTTCAATCCGAAGGCGATATGCTTTAATATTTTTGTATCGGTCGTTAGAAGCAGCTAATTCTTTCAAAATTTCTTCGTTTGTCGTTGTGAGGATTAAATCTCCATTTGTAGCAATATTTGTGTTTGTATTCGTTGCTGGAATAGATAAGATTATATTATCCTGTATCGGAATTTGCATTTGATTATTTATCCATACTTTGTTACTTTCAATTAGCTCTGTTTTACTCACTTTTGGAGCTTGTTCTTCTGCATCAACTTGCCAAAAGACAAAAACAGCCGCTGCGATAGCAATGATAAGAACAATTATTATCATCGTGAATTTTTTAAATAGATGATCACTTGTCATATCGCATTCACCTCATTTCTTGTCAGACTACTTATTATACTTGTTTTGCGCAAATAAGACAAATAACTAACAATAATTACATCCTTTTTACTATGTTGCAATTAGGACATTTAGGCTAAAGAAAAAAACTACCTTGTTGGGCAGTTTTTAGCTATTTTCTTTTATGAATAAATCTGTTGCTGGGATATCATCCACACTTGCGAAAAACTCGATATGTTGTTTTAAATTGCGGAATGCCATTGGGGTCTCCCCGCCTAGCTCACCGTCAAGATTAATCAACATTTTGTCTTCTGAGTGAACAATTACTTTTTCTGATTTTACATAGATGACATTCGGTTCTTTAATATGATCGCCTCTAAGAGCCAGTGTAACTAAGCGGATAAATTCTGCTAAATTGACTTTTTTTACGATAATGAGCGAAAATTTACCGTCGTCTAGTTTGGCATCCGGGGCAATTTTTTCGAAGCCGCCGATAGAATTGGTTAATCCTAGTAGGAAAAACATTACTTCGCCTTCAAAAACGCCTTGATCATATTCTACTTTTACTTTGGTTGCTTTTAAGGATGGTAACATTTCAATTCCTTTTAAATAATAAGCAAGTTGTCCAAGCATTGTTTTTAGACGGCTAGGAACGTCGTAGGTCAGTTCTGTTAGCCGACCGCCACCACCAATATTAATAAAATAAGTTTCGTTTGCTTTACCTATATCCATTGCTACACTTTGACCAGCTGCTATAATCTTCGTTGCTTTTATCACGTCTCTAGGAACATGTAAGGCTCTTGCAAAATCATTGGTTGTCCCGGTTGGTATAATCCCTACTTTTGGGCGATATTCTTTTTCGGCAATACCATTAATGACTTCGTTAATGGTACCATCTCCACCTGCTGCTACAACCAAATCAAAACGATCTCTTACAGCTTCTTCGGCTGCACGTTTGGCGTCATCTGGTTCTGCAGTGGTTGCATGTGCAGACGTTACATAGCCCGCTTCCTCTAATATCGAAAGGACATCTGCAAGGTTTTTCTTAATGATTTCTCTTCCAGATGTGGGATTATAAATAACTCGAGCGTGTTTTTGCATTATGTTCGTCCTCTCCTTCACTCAAACAGCGTTGTTCAAAAGAAAAGCGCGTTTTGACACATGATAGTAATATTATAGCAAATTTCGCCATAAATTCCTAATAAAAACAAGCAGTGAGGCGAAATACCCCACTGCTTGTTTTTTTAACGTTTGTTCATTTCTTCTAATAACAGCTTGTTAGCCATTGGTGGATTTGCTTGGCCTTTTGTTGCTTTCATTACTTGACCAATTAAGAATCCAACCGCACGATCTTTACCATTTTTAAAGTCAACGATAGATTGTTCATTGTTATCCAAAATTTCACCGATGATTGTGCGTAATGCTCCTTCATCAGAAATTTGAACAAGTCCTTTGTCTTTAACAACTTGCTCTGCGTCACCACCATTTTGCGCTAATTCACGGAAAACTTTTTTGGCGATTTTAGAGGAAATTGTGCCGGCTTCGATTAATTTAATCATACCTGCTAGATTTTCAGGTGTTAGGCCTGTTTCGTGAAGTTCTTTTTGTTCTGCATTTAAGTATGCGGAAACTTCACCCATTAGCCAGTTAGACGCTTGTTTAGCATCCGCTCCAGCTGCAAGAGTTGCTTCAAAGAAATCAGACATTTCTTTTGTTAGCGTAAGAACCATTGCATCGTATGCAGGTAAACCAAGGTCGTTAATATAACGAATTTGGCGTTTGTCTGGAAGTTCAGGAATTTCAGCACGGATACGTTCTTTCCAAGCATCATCAATAAATAAATCTACTAAATCTGGCTCTGGGAAATAACGATAGTCGTCGGATCCTTCTTTGATACGCATCAAGGAGGTTTTTCCAGTTGCTTCTTCAAAACGACGTGTTTCTTGTTCGATAATACCACCAGAAAGAAGTACTTCTGCTTGGCGTTTTTCTTCGTATTCAATACCTTTACGCACGTTGTTGAATGAGTTTAGGTTTTTAAGTTCTGTTTTTACGCCAAATTCTTCACGGCCGACTGGACGGATAGAAATGTTGGCATCACAGCGCATCGAACCTTCTTCCATTTTTACATCGGATACGCCGGTGTATTGGATGATTGATTTTAGTTTTTCAAGGTAGGCATAAGCTTCTTCTGCAGAGCGAATGTCTGGTTCGGAAACGATTTCGATTAGTGGTGTTCCTTGACGGTTAATATCCACTAAGGAATAACCATGAGATGTATGCGTGTTTTTACCAGCATCTTCTTCTAAATGAAGACGAGTGATACCGATTTTTTTCTTTTTACCGCCAACTTCGATTTCAATCCAGCCATGTTCGCCGATTGGTTTATCGAATTGGGAAATTTGGTATGCTTTGGGATTATCTGGATAGAAATAGTTTTTGCGGTCAAATTTTGTATGTTCAGCAATTTCACAGTTGATTGCCATTGCCGCTTTCATACCGAATTCTACAGCGCGTTTATTTAAAACTGGTAAAACACCTGGCATACCTAAGTCTACCACGGTTGTATTTGTATTTGGTTCTGCTCCAAAATGAGCTGGCGCAGAAGAAAATATTTTTGAATTGGTTTTTAACTCTACGTGAACCTCAAGTCCAATAACTGTTTCAAAATTCATTGCTACGCCTCCTATAAGTTTGGTTTTTCTTTATGGAATGTTGTTTCTTGTTCAAATGCATGCGCTACTTTGTATAATAATGATTCTTCAAAGTAGTTACCGATAATTTGTAAGCCTACTGGTAAGCCATCTGAGAATCCACAAGGAACAGAAATAGCTGGTACGCCGGCTAAGTTAATCGGAACAGTTAAAATATCATTGGAATACATTGTAATTGGATCATTAATCATGCCGTCAATTTTGAAAGCTGTTGTCGGAGAACTTGGTCCAATAATTACATCGTAGTTTTCAAATACGTTAACAAAATCTTGTTTAATCAACGTACGTGCTTGTTGTGCTTTTTTGTAGTATGCATCGTAATAACCAGAGCTTAACGCATATGTTCCAAGCATAATACGACGTTTTACTTCATCGCCAAAGCCTTCAGAACGAGTTTTAGTATAAAGTTCTTCTAAAGTAGTCGCGTTTGGAGAACGGTATCCGTAACGAACGCCGTCAAAGCGAGAAAGGTTAGAAGATGCTTCACTAGATGCTAAAATATAGTAACTTGCTACACCATATTCAGAATGAGGTAAGGAAACTTCATCCCAAGTAGCACCAAGTTTCTCTAGAGTTTTAAGGGCGTCCAGTACAGCTTGTTTTACGCCAGGGTCAACGCCTTCCGCAAGATATTCTTTTGGAACACCGATGCGTAAGCCTTTGATGTCGCCTGTTAAGCTATCTGAGAAACGTTCTACTGGTTGGTTAATGGACGTAGAATCGTTTGCATCTAGACCAGAAATTGCTTCAAGCAAGTACGCGTTGTCTTCTACATTTTTAGTAATTGGGCCGATTTGGTCTAAAGAAGACGCAAAGGCAATTAAACCAAAACGAGATACGCGGCCATATGTAGGTTTCATTCCGACTACCCCACAAAAAGCTGCTGGTTGTCGAATCGATCCACCAGTGTCACTACCAAGTGAGAATAATACTTCTCCAGCTGCAACTGCGGATGCACTACCACCAGAAGAACCACCAGGAACTCTTGATAAATCCCAAGGGTTAAATGTTTTGTGGAAATACGATGTTTCTGTCGACGAACCCATCGCAAATTCATCCATGTTTAATTTTCCGATATTGATTGTTTGCGCACTTTTCAATTTAGAAACAACTGTTGCATCGTAAATTGGATCGAAGTTTTCTAAAATTTTACTTGCTGCTGTTGTGCGCAAGTTTTTTGTGACGATATTATCTTTAATCCCGATTGGAAGTCCTGCAAGCATATTGTTAGGATCTATGCCAGCATCTCCAAGCTCTTCCGCTACACCAAATGCTGCTTCTTTATTTAAAGTAATAAAGGAGCCCACTTTATCCTCTACGGATTCAATTCGGTTGAATGATTCTGATACTAAATCAAAAGGTGTAATCTCTTTTTTTACTAATTTATCGTGTAGTTCTTTTACTGAAAAATCAAATAAACCCAAAATAATTTCCCTCCTTAGCTACTTTTATTGTTCCATGATTGTTGGTACTTTGAACATGCCGTCTTGCTCATCTGGCGCATTTTTTAGTACTTCTCTACGGTCAAGCCCTTTTGTTGCCACATCTTCTCGTAATACATTGGATACTTCAATTGCATGGCTGGTAGGTTCTACATTCGTTGTATCAAGCGTATTTAATTGCTCTACTAGCTCAATAATTTTACCAAGTTGACCAGCGAAAGCAGTTGCTTCTGTTTCTGATACTTCTAATTTGGCAAGATTTGCTACTTTTTCTACGGTTTCTTTTGATATATTTGACAAAATGCCATCCTCCTTTTTAGTGGTACTTTCTGCGCGGTAGTACTTCCCGCCTGTTAAAAATGGGAAGAACTGTCCTCTCCTGCATAATTATACAACAGGAAAGAACAATTCGCATTGTTTTTTATTAATCGTAAATGTGGGCAGTTGCTGCATCTTCATTTGCTTTTCTTGTAATTAAAGCAGCCGGACCGTCCGATGTCGAAATATTGACTTGTAAATCAGCCGTTTTTGAAAGATGCTGACCTACTAAATCTGTTACGTACTGCGTGAAGCCAATGATTTCTGCTTCCCCGTAAAACTGTAGTGGAATATCAATACTTAGCGATGCCAATTGGCCATCTTCGTATCTTGCACGACCAACGACACCAGTAAAGTTTGGATAATAATCTTCAATCGATTTTTTGAAATTAAGGAAGTTATCATTATCTGTTTTGTGGTCTTTTGCGGATTCAGTCGATGGTAAAACATAATTTTTTTCGTCAATGTTTTTCCAATTGGATAAGCTATCACCATTTGCTGTTGAATAAGCAATGAAGTTCCCTGGAGCGACAGCATCACGCGCGCCTTGTTTGTAGATAGCGATAGTTACAGGAACATTTTCCAAGCCTTTTGTTTGGCGAATTCGATTTAACACAGTAGCAGACATTTCTTTCCCTTGTGCTAATAGATCACTGTCACTGATTGCTTGTTCATAAGTGTCGCCGTATTGTTCTTTTTGGTAATAATCAACGGAATTCATCGCAAGGGCAATTGAAATCCCACCAAGCGCAACCGTATCTTTATCCGTTTGTTTTAAATAATCTTGTTCTAAAATGTGTGCTAGATAAATCGGATTACGATCTTTTCCGTCACCATTACTTTCTGGATTTAAACCGTTGGGATTTTTATCGCTTTTTCTGTCTAACCATTTTTGTAAAGTTTCTTTATCCAAATATTGTCCTTCTTGGAAAAGATAATTGTCTGGCGAGTATTTATTTTGAGAAACACGCATTAAACCAGATTCTAATTCGTTAATGTCATATCTTGAATAAATATTCGATACGACAAGTCCACGAGATTTACTTGCTTTGTATGGTAGTACGGTTTTGTAATAATTGGATGAGATTTGGTTTTTTGTCATGATACCCGTTTCTGCTTTTGTATCGTCTTTTTGTACCACTTTATCGTTTGAGTCGAGTTTTGGGGCACAGCCAGAGAGAACAAGCGTTAAACCGAGTGCTGCAATTATGAGTTTTTTCATTCGTTTAATCCACCTTCGTCTGGTAAGTACTCTATTAAGTCTTCTTCGGACCAAATAGGAATTGCTAGTTCTTCAGCTTTGGCTAGTTTAGAACCAGCATCACTGCCAGCTACAACAACATCCGTTTTCTTACTGACGCTTCCAGAAACATTTCCTCCGAGTGATTCGATTAATGCTTTTGCATCATTACGCGTTAACTGCACTAGTTTTCCTGTTAAGACAACAGTTTTCCCTGCGAAAACAAGTTCTTCCTCGGACATATCTTCTAGTTTTGGCCCTGTATAGGTCATATTGACGCCAGCCCTTTTTAGTTCTTCTAATAAATCATGTACTTCTTCATTCGCAAAATAGGTCACAATACTATCTGCCATTTTTTCACCAATGTCGTTAATACTTGTCAGTGTTTCTTTATCTGCTATTTTTAGTTCATCCATTGTGTCGAAATGAACCGCGAGCGATTTGGCTGCTTTGGCACCAACATGGCGAATTCCCAAACCAAATAGCAATTTTTCAAGCGAATTTTGTTTACTTGCTTCGATGGATGCTAGTAAATTGGTTACTGATTTCTCACCCATTCTTTCTAATTCTAACAGTTTCTCCTTCGAAAGGAAAAACAAATCTGCTACATCTTTGATTAAATGCTGCGAAAATAGTTGGATAATCACTTTTTCACCAAGGCCATCAATGTTCATTGCATTCCGGGAAACAAAGTGAATCAGGCCTTCTTTAATTTGAGCTGGGCACTTAGGATTAATACATCTTAGCGCCACTTCTTCTTCTAAACGAACCAGTTCGCTATCACACGTTGGACAGGTTTTAGGCATATGAAAAGGTTTTTCATTTCCGCTCCGTTCTTCGGTGATGCTTTTAATGACTTCTGGAATGATATCGCCGGCTTTTTTGATTAAAACGGTGTCGCCAATGCGGATATCTTTTTCCGTGATTAGGTCTTCATTATGAAGGGATGCTCGGCTGACGGTAGTTCCAGCAACTCTCACAGGTTCTAACACAGCGGTGGGAGTTATTACACCGGTTCTGCCGACATTTAATTCGATATCGAGTAGCTTCGTTGGTACTTCTTCAGCTGGGAATTTATACGCAATCGACCAACGTGGTGATTTAACGGTTGTTCCCATTTGGCGTTGTTGTTCTAAATCATTTAATTTTAAAACAATGCCATCGATATCGTATGCTAAGCCAGCTCGTTTTTCTGTCCACTCTTCGATATAAGCATAAACTTCTTCTAAATTGTTGCAAAGTCGGCGCTCTTTATTGACTTTAAGACCTAGTGTTTCGAGCATATCTAAGCCCGCACTGTGTGTCGTCACGCCCATTTCACCAAAATCAGCTACGGCATAAAGGAAAATATCTAAGTTTCTAGATGCAGCAATTTTTGTATCTAATTGTCGAAGCGAGCCAGCTGCTGCGTTTCGCGGATTTGCAAATAGCATCTGGCCTTCTTCTTCGCGTATTTCATTTAATTTTTGGAAAGAACGTTTTGGCATAAATGCTTCGCCGCGAACTTCAATAGAATAATCTTTTTTAAGTTTCATTGGAATGGAACGTATCGTACGCAAGTTAGCTGTGATATCTTCGCCAATAGTTCCGTCTCCTCGGGTAGCACCTTGTTTGTATTTCCCATTTTCGTATTGAAGGGATACTGCCAAGCCGTCAATTTTCAGCTCGCACATATAAGCAATATTATCGCCAACTTTATCGCGAATTCGGCGGTCAAAACCAGCCAAATCTTCGTGGTTAAAAGCATTGGCAAGGCTTAACATCGGCGTGTCATGCGCCACTTTATTGAAGCCTTCTAAAACTTCTCCGCCTACTCGTTTCGACGGGGACTCAGGTGTAACCCATTCGGGATGCGCTTCTTCTATTTTAAGTAGTTCTTGCATCTTTTGATCGTATTCGGCATCTTCTACTGTTGGATTATCAATTACATAATAATCATAGCTGTATTGATCAAGTATGTTGATAAGTTCTTCATACCGTTTTTTATCAGCCATCATTTCTTCACCTGCTTTTTCCAAATTTATACTTTTTCAATTGGCGCAAATTCTGCGAGCAATCGTTTGACGCCAGTTGGACTTGGGAATGCGATATCTAATTCCATTCCGCTGCCTTCTCCTTTGACACTTACGACTGTTCCTACGCCCCATTTTTTATGGCTCGCTTTATCGCCGACTGTCCAACCAAGTGTTTCCGCGCCGGAGGATTTGTACGCAGTAGTTGCTTTTTGCGGCATCCGTGGTTTGGCATAAGGCTTATCTGTTTTTATTTTATTTTCGTTTCCTAATTCTAGTAAATCGCGCGGAATTTCTCCGATGAAACGAGACTCTTGGTTGGATGACGGGCGACCGTATAGCATCCGTGAATATGCGCTCGTTAGGAAAAGTTCTTCTTCCGCTCTCGTAATACCAACATAAGCAAGACGGCGTTCCTCTTCCATTTCGTCCTCTTCATAAATAGCTCTGGAATGTGGGAAAATCCCTTCTTCCATCCCAACTAAAAAGACAACCGGGAATTCTAGCCCTTTGGCAGAGTGAAGCGTCATCAGTGTGACTGCTCCGTTTTGCTCTTCATTATCTTCTTCTAACTTATCAACGTCCGCAACAAGTGCTAAATCTGTTAAAAAGGCAATCAACGTTTTATCGTCGTTTTCTTTTTCAAAGTTTTGCGTTACAGATAAAAACTCATCGATATTTTCTAAACGTGTTTGCGCTTCGATGGTACGTTCGTTTTTCAACATCGCGCGGTAGCCTGTTTTTTCAAGGATTTCTTCTACTAGTTCCGTTACGGATAAGAAATCTTGCATTTGCGTGAAACCGCGGACCAAATCATGGAACGCAACTAAATCCTTGCTTATTTTAGGAGAAATGCCCGCTAATTCGATACGGTTAAGCACTTCAAATAAGCTCAAATCATAGGTGGTCGCAACATTATTTAACTTATCTAATGTGCCTGGCCCAACGCCGCGTTTTGGTACGTTAACAATACGTGTCAAACTAATATCGTCTTCGTTATTACTAATCAGACGTAAATACGCCAAAATGTCTTTAATTTCTTTTCTGTCATAGAACTTCGTGCCGCCGACCATTGTGTAAGCCATATTGGACTTCATGAAATATTCTTCCATTACACGGGACTGGGCGTTAGTTCTATAAAGAATTGCAAAATCAGAAAGTGGACGACTTGAGTTATTCACTTCTTCTTGAATTTTCATAACAACATAAGCCGCTTCTTCTTTTTCCGTGAGTGCTTTATGGTAAAAAATCTTCTTACCTTCTGCATTGCTAGTCCAAAGATTTTTCGGTTTACGATTACCGTTGTTTTCGATGACACGGTTTGCTGCTTCTAAAATGCGTTTGGTCGAACGGTAATTTTCTTCTAGTAAAATCGTTTTGGCATTGGGGTAATCTTTTTCGAAAGACATAATGTTACTAATATCCGCCCCGCGCCAACCATAGATAGATTGATCCGAGTCGCCAACGACACATAAATTTTTAAATCTAGAAGCAAGCTGTTTTACAAGTAAATATTGCGCGTGGTTGGTATCTTGGTACTCATCCACGTGAATATATTGAAACTTGCGTTGATAGTATTCTAAAACATCCGGCACACGTTCAAATAATTGAATCGTCACCATGATTAAATCGTCAAAATCGAGCGCTTGGTTCTTTTTGAGTTTCTTTTCGTATTTTTCGTAGACTTCGCCGACCATTTTGTCATAGAAACCACTTGCTTCTTTGATATATTCACTCGCAGAAATAAGTTCATTTTTGGCATTACTGATTGACGCCAAAATACCCCGTGGCTCAAATTTCTTAGGATCGACATTTTTTTCTTTTAAGATTCCTTTAATAACCGATAATTGGTCGCCACCATCTAGAATGGTGAAATTGCGTTCGTAGCCAATGCGATCAATATCTCGACGTAAAATTCGTACGCACATTGAGTGGAAAGTGGAAATCCAGATTGATTCCGCTTCTCCGCCCATTAAATTACCAATCCGTGATTTCATTTCACGTGCGGCTTTGTTCGTAAACGTAATCGCTAAAATATTATACGGGTTCACGCTACGTTCTCTCACTAAATAAGCTATCCGGTGCGTTAAAACACGTGTTTTACCACTTCCGGCTCCAGCCATAATTAATAAAGGTCCTTCTGTACTTTCTACTGCTCTGCGTTGTTCTGGATTTAATCCGTCAACTAATTCTTTTGCATTCAATTGCATTCTCCTATACACCACCATACAAACATTTGTTCTTATTTTATCATACTACACCTTATAATCAAACCGTTTTCTTTGTAAAAATACTGGCGGTTTCGAGTGCTTTTTCTAAATCTTCATAAATAATGTTGCCGACAATAATCGTATCCGCGTATTTCGCCATTTCAGCAGCTTGTTTTTTGGAACGAATTCCGCCGCCATACCAAAATTTTGTATCGTCTAAAACGGTACTTACTTTCCTTGCGACTTCCGGATCACCGTACATTCCGCTATATTCCACATAAAAAATGGGCAGATGAAAGATATTCTCTGCTAAACGGGCATACGCAACAATGTCTTCATCCGTCAAATCTGTCTTCGCTTCTGTTAAATGGGCAACTTTGGCGTCTTTATTTAAAATAACATAACCTTCTGATGTGACTCGCTTCCAAGGAATAAAATCCCCCATTGCTTTGATTAACTCCTTGTGTAAACCATGCGTCCATTTACTGTTTTCCGTATTTAATACAACTGGAATTAAAAAATGTTCAGCTTCCGGTAAAATCATGGATTCATCACTTACTTCAAGAAAAATCGGTAAGTCTGTTTCAGCTAATAATTCATACAGATTTTCGGCTGCTTCTGTTTGTAAATTATCTGTCCCGCCGATAATAAATCCATCGGTTCCAGAATGGATGAGCTTCGTGAGGTCATTAGTTGGTAAAGTCTTTGCTGGGTCTAACTTGAATAAATGTTTCATTTGCTCCTCCAAGTCTCTATAATGGGATATCTTATTATAGCATTAGTTACATTTCATCGCACCCTTACAATAGGAAATTTTAACTTTTTTTAAGCTTTTTTTAGCAGTTACTGTTGGGATAGCTTTTATTTTATGGTATGATGGGGAAAATTTGATTTTATGTTAACTTCTGAGTACTTACATAGAAAAAAGGAAATGGGGATATTATGCAAGAAAACAGAGAAGAATGGGGCTCAAAAATCGGATTTATTTTAGCATCCGCCGGGTCCGCAATAGGAATTGGTGCAATTTGGAAACTGCCTTATGTGGCTGCAACTGCAGGAGGTGGCGCATTTTTCTTATTGTTTTTAGTTTTAACTTTGCTCGTAGTGATGCCGCTTTTGATTGCAGAATTTGTGATTGGACGTGGTTCTGGTGGCGATGCGGTTCAATCATATAAAACACTCGCTCCCGGAACAAAATGGAATTTACTTGGAAAATTAGGCGTAGTTGGCGCGAGTATTTTGTTTTCATTTTACAGCGTTGTTGGTGGTTGGATTATCACTTACTTAATTAAAACGCTCGTTGGTGGGATTGCTGGGGAAAATCAAGTGAGTTTGCTCCATGATTTCCAAGTAACGACAGCTAATCCATGGATATCTGTGGGCGCAACGATTTTCTTTATTTTACTGAATGTCATCGTTATTAGCCGCGGGGTTGTGAGTGGAATTGAAAAAATGAGCAAGTTTATGATGCCTGCCCTGTTTGTTTTGTTTATCGTTTTAATTATTCGGTCTTTGACACTTCCTGGTGCGATGGAAGGTGTCGCATTCTTCTTACGGCCCGATTTTAGTCATTTCACTGCCCAAACCGTTCTTATTACACTTGGCCAGGCATTCTTTTCACTAAGTGTGGGGATTTCAGTGATGGTGACATATAGTTCTTACTTGAATCGCTCGGTTAGCTTACCACAGTCCGCGATTTCGGTTTCACTTATGAACGTATTTGTTTCGCTTCTTGCGGGGTTAGCAATTTTCCCTGCAGCGTTTTCGTTTAATATTACGCCGGATGCGGGGCCTGGACTACTATTTGTTATTTTACCGTCGATTTTTAATCAGATGCCTTTTGGAATATTATTCTTTATTATTTTCTTGATTCTGTTTTTATTCGCCGCATTAACATCTAGCTTCTCCATGCTAGAAGCGACTGTTGCGCCTCTAATGAATGCTGGCTTGAGTCGAAAAAAAGCGAGCATTTGGATGGGGTTAGTGATTGTTTTAATGGCAATCCCAAGTGCGCTAAGTTTCGGTGTTTGGAGTGACGTTCAGATTTTCGGATTGAGCATTTTTGATGCCGCTGATTTTCTCGTATCAAATATAATTTTACCCGTCGGCGCTTTGTTTATCGCGATTTTTGTTGGTTACCGACTACCGCGCGAATTGCTGTTAAAAGAATTCACAACGAGCAGTCATTTTGGCAAAAAGGCATTTATTATTTGGCTCTTTCTTATTAAATATATTGCTCCAATCGCGATTATCTTTGTCTTTCTTTCAGCAACAGGTTTAATCAAGTTCCTCTTTTAACGAAAAAAGCAATTCGCTTAAAATTTAGCGAATTGCTTTTTTTATATTGCCATCAAGACAATGCTTGTTACACAAATCAAAATTCCACTGAGACCAATTGCCGTACCAATCGCCCGTTTTTCTTTTACGTTTACTAGTGTCGTGAAAATAAAACAAATGATAAAGACCCAGTGCCAAAGTAAAGAAAAATCAAGCCCGGTGCCAGTGGAAATCATATTAATCACAAAGTAAAGAACTGCAAGCGCAAGAATAGAAATGATCACAATCTGATAGGTTTTACTATTAAATTTTTTCATCTTCTATCCCTACCAATCTTATTCTGGCTTTGTCATTCTTGAAAATACAACATCATACATATCATTGCCATAATGAAGTGAACGTTTTACACGTGAAATGGTTGCTGTACTTGCACCAGTTTCTGATTCAATCACATTATATGTTTTTCCATCATGAAGCATTTTTGCTACTTGGAAACGTTGAGCCATGGACTGTATTTCATTCACTGTACATACATCATCAAAAAAAGCATAACATTCTTCTAAATTCTCGAGCGTCAAAATCCCTTGGAAGAATTCATCCAATCCTTGTCCACGCAACTTCTCTATTTGCATATCTTTACCTCCAAATAATCTCATATATCCTACTTTCATATTTTAACGTACCAACGCGTAAAACACAAACGTTTCTCTTCACTAAATGAACAAAAAAAGTACCATCTCCGCATTTTATCCAGAGATAGTACTTTTTTATTATTCCGCTTTCGTACCAATATCGATTCGATAAAAGAAGTTCGGATTATCTAGTTTTTGCATTTCTGGGTAAAGTAACGTGCGCGCGTCACTCATCGTTTCTGCCTCTTTTGCGAGTAATAAAACGCGCCCGCCATTTGAGATGAATTCGCCTGTTTCATCTTGTTTTGTTCCAGCATGATAAATCGCCACATCTTCTGCAATATCATCCAAGCCAGTTAGCTTATTTCCTTTATCATAATGCTCTGGATAACCTGCGCTCGCTAATACAACACCAAGCGTAATCCCCGCTTTTTTAAAACGGACATCTGGTTTTTCGTTATTAAGTAAAGCTGCAATCAAGGCTGCAAAATCACTTTCTAAACGAGGCAACACAACCTGCGTTTCTGGATCGCCAAATCGGGCATTAAATTCAATTACTTTTGGTCCATCTTCTGTTAAAATAAGGCCTGCGTAAAGAATACCTCGGAAGTATCGACCTTCTTGTACCATCCCTTTTGCAGCCGGGATAAGAATTTTTTCAACCGCTTCTTCTACTGCTGTATCTGCAATATGAGGTACTGGTGAATAAGCGCCCATTCCGCCCGTATTTGGTCCTTTATCGCCTTCGTAAGCACGTTTATGATCTTGCGCAATTGCCATTGGATAAACTTCTTCCCCATTTACAAAAGCCATCAGTGAAAACTCTTCTCCCGCCAAGAAGTCCTCGATAACGACTTTAAGAGAAGCGTCACCGAATTTTTCTTCGAGTAGCATATCTTTTAACGCAAGAACTGCTTCTTCCATTTCTAGCGCAACTGTGACCCCTTTTCCAGCAGCAAGTCCATCTGCTTTGATAACAATTGGCACATCGCGTTCATCCAAATATGCTTTGGCTTCCGCGTAATCAGTGAACGTTTTTGATGCCGCAGTTGGAATAGCATATTTCTCCATAAATTGTTTCGCGAAATCTTTGCTACCTTCAATTAATGCTGCGTTTGCTTTTGGTCCGAAAGCCTTGATTCCCGCTTCTTCCAAAGCATCAACAACACCTTCCAAAAGCGGCACTTCTGGCCCAACAATCACAAAGTCGATGTCTGCTTTTTTAGCAAAATCAATTAAACCAGCTTTATCCGTTTCAGAAATAGCAACTAACTTAATACCATCTAAACTCATTCCGTCGTTTCCCGGGGCGCAGTAAACTTGTTCGACATTGTTTGACTCTCTTAATTTTTTACTAATGGCATGTTCTCTACCACCGCTACCAACTACTAATAAGTTCATTTATTTACACGTCCTTTTATATGAGGATTAATGTTTGAAGTGTCGTACATGCGTTAGAACCATCGAAATACCATATTTATCTGCCATTGCAATCGATTCTTTGTCTTTGATCGAGCCACCCGGTTGAATAATCGCCGTAATGCCCGCTTTTGCAGCCGCTTCGACCGTATCATCCATTGGGAAAAAGGCATCTGATGCAAGTACCGCACCTTTCGCTTTTTCGCCTGCTTGATCTAGTGCAATCATAGCCGAACCAATACGATTCATTTGTCCAGCGCCAATTCCAAGTGTTTGTTTATCCGAACCAACCACAATCGCATTGGATTTCACATGTTTCACAATTTTCCACTGCGCAAGTAAAGCTTTCATTTCGGCTTCAGTTGGTTGTTTTGCTGTCACTACTTCATAGCTAGCTGTATCTTCTACGAGAGAATCGCTCGCTTGAATCAGTAACCCGCCGTTAACCGATGTTTTCTCGAAACCTTCCACCGAGCCAGCAAACGGAACGGTTAACAAACGAATATTTTTCTTTTTCGCTAAAATGGCAAAAGCTTCTTCGGAAAAACTTGGCGCAATGATAATCTCTAAGAAAATTTTGCTCATATGTTCCGCCGTGTTCGCGTCAACTTCTTTATTTAAAGCAACAATACCGCCAAAAATGGACGTTTCATCTGCTTCATAGGCTTTCAAATAAGCTTCTTCTATATTTTCGCCAACACCAACACCACACGGATTCATATGTTTCACGGCAACGGCAACTGGTTCTGTAAACTCACTGGCAATTTTCAGTGCCGCATCTGCATCGCGAATGTTGTTGTAGGATAACTCTTTACCATGGAGCTGTTTAGCAGCACTAATCGAGTTTTCCACGGCACGTGGTTCTGTATAAAAAGCTGCATCTTGATGAGGATTCTCACCGTAACGCAAGACTTGTTTTCGATTGTAAGTAAACGTCACTTTTTCTGGGAAAGCTTCTCCAGTAATGTCCGTTAAGTATTCAGCGATTAAAGCATCATAGGCCGCTGTGTGCCGAAATACTTTTGCTGCAAGGCGCTGTCTCGTTTCAAAAGTGGTAGCCCCGTGCTCTTTTAACTCTGTCAAAACGGTATCATAGTCTGCTGTATCGACAACAACAGTTACCGCCGCGTAATTTTTCGCAGCCGAACGCAACATCGAAGGTCCGCCAATATCAATATTTTCAATCGCTTCTTCTAAAGTAACACCCGGTTTTTGAATCGTTTCTTGGAAAGGATATAAATTAACGATTACTAAATCAATCGGCTTGATATCATGTGCCGCAATAGCTTCCATATGTTCGGCTGTATCACGTCTCGCAAGCAATCCACCATGAATCGCTGGATGAAGAGTTTTCACTCGGCCATCAAGCATTTCGGGAAATTCTGTTACTGCCTCAATTCCCGTCACTGGTACGCCCGCTTGTTCAAATGCCGCTTTTGTTCCACCAGTTGAAATAATTTCTACACCAAGTTCTACTAATTGTTCTGCAAATGGCACGATGCCGTTTTTATCTGACACACTAATAAGCGCTCTTTTCATGATAATTAATCGTTCCCTCCATTTTGAATTAATCCTCGAATCACTTTTGGATAAAAAATATGTTCTACTTGATGAATTTTTTCTGCTAAAGTTTCTGCGGTTTCTGCTGCATCTATCGCTACTTTCACCTGATCAATCATCGGCCCAGTGTCCATTCCAGCATCCACAAAATGCGCGGTAACTCCCGTTTCAGAAACATTCGCCTGAATCGCCTGCCCAATCGCATCTTTCCCTTTAAAATCGGGTAGTAACGACGGATGCAAGTTAACGATTTGCTCTGGAAATTCTGCAAGTAACGTTGGCCCAATCAAGCGCATATATCCTGCTAGCACTAATAAATCAATTTCCAAGCCGCGCAGCTCTAATAAAATTTCCGTTTCAAACGCTTCTTTATCCGGATAATTTTTCGCTTCAAAAAGGAAAACCGGAATTTGATGCTTGTTCGCGCGTTCTAAAACATACGCATTTGGCTTATCACACACAAGTAATTTCACGTGTGGCTTAATGATCTCGTCATCTACTAATGCCTGAAAATTCGAACCGTTACCAGAAGCAAAAATGGCTATGTTCATCCTTTTTGGCCTCCCGCGAAAATAACCGCTTCGCTTTCACGTGTCGTAACTTCACCAATAACGTAAGCCGCTTCCCCGTTTTGGACAAGTACTTCCAAGGTTTTTTCGACATCCGCTTTCGCAACTGCGAGCACCATGCCAATACCCATATTGAAAATTTCATACATTTCAAGTTCCTTTAGTTGACCATATTTCTTCATAACATCAAAAATCGGCAACACCGGCCATGTTCCAAGCTCCACTTTCACTGCTAAATCCTCTGTTAACATCCGTGGCAAGTTCTCGACAAATCCGCCGCCAGTCACATGCGTAATCCCGCGAACGTCTACTTGTTTTAGTACTTCTAAAACAGGTTTCACATAAATGCGTGTCGGTTTAAGCAACTCTTCTGCAAGTGGCACTTCTAATTCAGCCAATTCCGCATCTAAAGCAAAATCGTTATCTTTAAAGAAAATTTTCCGAACGAGCGAATAACCATTACTATGAATCCCACTGGAAGGAATACCGATTAGCGTATCGTTAGCTTTAACCGAGCCTTCTGTAATCAGTTTTTGTTTCTCGACAGCTCCTACAGTAAAACCAGCTAAGTCATAATCATCCGCGCCATACATATCTGGCATTTCCGCCGTTTCGCCGCCAATTAACGCCGCTCCCGCTTGTTCGCAGCCATCTGCCACACCTTTCACAATTTGTTCCATTTTCACCGGGTCTGTTTTTCCTGTTGCGATATAATCTAAGAAAAATAAGGGCTCGGCACCTTGAGCTAAAATGTCATTCACGCACATTGCCACGCAGTCAATCCCGATAGTATCATGTTTATCTGCTTCAATAGCCAAAAGTAATTTTGTCCCAACACCATCTGTACCAGAAACAAGGACAGGCTCTTTTAAATTCAAGCTACTTAAATCAAACATTCCGCCAAAAGAACCAAGCGCTCCCATAGCGCCCATTCGTTCTGTTCTAGCCACATGTTTCTTGATGCGTTCCACTACTTGATAGCCAGCTTCTACGTCTACGCCTGCTTTACTATATGCATTTTCTGCCATTCGATTTGTCACTCCTCATTATTTTTCTGCTTCTAAGCTCGCTAAATATTCCGCTTCATAATCGTATAAAGGGGTTGGATAATCACCGTTAAAATAAGCCATACAAAGTCCCCCGTAAGGTTCGTTCGGATAAGGTCTACCAATCGAATCCACCAAGCCTTCTTCACTCAAATACTCTAAAGAATCAGCGCCAATAATCCGGCAAATTTCATCGACAGAATAATTAGATGCGATTAATTCATTTCGCGTTTGAATATCGATACCATAAAAACAAGGGTACGCAAGGGGTGGTGAAGCAATTCTCACATGAACTTCCGCTGCTCCCGCTTCCCGCAAAAGTTGCACAATCCGTTTACTCGTCGTCCCGCGCACAATCGAATCATCAATCATCACAACTCGTTTACCTTCCACAACACCGCGCACCGCTGAAAGCTTCATCCTAACCCCTTGCTCTCTGAGTTCTTGCGATGGTTGGATAAAGGTTCTTGCCACATATCTATTTTTGATGAGGCCAAGCTCGTATGGAAGTCCAGCTTCTTCCGCATAACCAATCGCCGCAGAAATACTTGAATCTGGCACACCTGTAACAACATCGGCGTCAATAAATGCTTCTTTCGCCAGCCTTTTCCCAGAACGTTTTCTAGCTGAGTGAACATTAATCCCAGCAATATTAGAGTCTGGTCGAGCAAAATAAATATACTCCATACTACAAATCGAATGCTTCACATTTTCCGTAAATTTTTCAATTCGAAGTCCGTCATTATTAATAATAATCAGTTCGCCTGGTTCCACATCACGGACAAATTCAGCGCCAACCGTTTCAAAAGCACACGTTTCCGAAGCAACTACGTAAGAATCACCAATCCGACCAATCGAAAGTGGTCTAAAGCCATTCGGATCAAGCGCCGCGTACATCGTATCTTCCGTCAAAAGCATATACGCAAAGCCACCTTTGACCTTGTTTAAAGCTACTTTTAAATCTTCTACAAAGTCGCCCGTATGGCTACGTTTAATTAAATGCGCCAATACTTCCGTGTCCGAACTCGTTTGAAAAATAGCGCCTTCTTCTTCTAATTCACGGCGTAAACTTTTCGCATTCACTAAATTACCGTTATGCGCAAGTGCTAAAGAAGAACTATGAAAGTGAAATAAAAATGGTTGTACATTTCCTAAGTTTTTTTGACCAGCTGTCGCATAACGAACGTGGCCAATTGCTGCCTTACCTTTTAAATCGTCTAGTTCACCATGTTTAAATACGTCTGCTAAAAGCCCTAGATTCCGGTGTCCCTTTAGCGTTTCTCCGTCTGTTGAAACAATTCCGGCTCCTTCTTGACCGCGATGTTGTAAACTATGCAACCCATAATAGGTGATTTCTGCTGCATTAGGATGATTCCAAATACCAAAAATACCACATTCTTCATTAAGTCCTTTTACTTCAGCAAGCATGGAATAGCCCCTTCCCAAATGGATCGTAATTCCGTTGTTTTCGCCGTTACTATTTCTTCTTTATGTTTCACACGAATCGAGTCATCCGCTGTTACTACGCCAAGTCGATATACTTTTTCTAATTCCATTAATTGCGCAAAAGCTGCTTCATTTTCCGGTTTTACCGATACTAAGAAACGCGATTGTGATTCACTGAAAAGCTGATTTAAAGCAAACGGTACTTCAACATCTGCACCAAGACCTGCTTTAAACGTCGCTTCCGCAAGTGCGACTCCAAATCCACCTTCTGCCAAATCATGACTAGAAGCAACTAAACCTTCACGAATCGCTGTTAGCAGTAATTGTTGGTATTTTTTCTCTGTCGCCAAATCTAATCCTGGAGCTCGCCCGCTAATTTTCCCTTGTTGCATTTTTTGCAATTCCGAGCCACTATATTCGGCTTTTGTTTCACCAATCAAGAAAATCACATCGCCACTATTTTTAAAATCTTGTGTCGTGATATGCGCCAAATCTTCTACTAAACCAACCATCCCAATGACAGGCGTTGGATAAATCCCAGTTCCATCTGTTTCATTATAAAGCGACACATTTCCAGAAATGACAGGCGTATCAAGTTCTAAACAAGCTGCACTAATACCATCTGCCGCTTTTTCAATTTCCCAAAAGATTTCTGGTTTTTCTGGATTACCAAAATTGAGTCCATCTGTTATCGCCAGTGGTTTCCCGCCAGAACAAACGATATTGCGCGCCGCTTCCGCAACCGCTATCGCTCCGCCCACTTCTGGATCAAGATACAAATAGCGCGAGTTACAATCTGTCGTCATCGCAATCGCTTTCTCCGTTCCGCGCACACGCACAATCGCCGCATCCGAACCAGGTACAACCGCTGTATCCGTCCGTACTTGGTAATCATATTGCTCATAAATATGTCGTTTACTCGCAATCGTTGGCTGAGCAAGTAATTCCTTCCACACTTCCACCACATCATCAATAACTGGCACAAATGCTTCTTCTTCCTTGAATGCTTGATAACGAGCTGGCTCTTTCGAAGGTTTATGATAAACCGGCGCATCTTCTGCAAGCGCGTCAACAGGAACGTTCGCAACCACTTCACCGTGATGAATAATTTTGTACATTTTATCATCAGTTACTTTACCAATGACAACAGCCTCTAAGCCATAACGTTCAAATAGTGCTTGGATTTCCTCCACATGCCCTTTTTCCACGCATAGCAGCATCCGTTCTTGGGATTCAGAAAGTAACATTTCATATGGCGTCATATTTAGTTCTCGTTGCGGTACATCGTCCATAATTAATTCCAAACCAGCGCCAGCTTTTGACGCCATTTCCGAACTCGAGCTAACGAGCCCAGCCGCTCCCATATCTTGAATTCCTACTAAAATATCCGAATGATCACGAATTACATCTAAGCAAGCCTCAAGCAACAATTTCTCCATAAAAGGATCGCCCACTTGCACGGCAGAACGTTGTTGTTCGCCTTCTTCACTAAACTCAACAGAAGCAAAAGTGGCACCATGAATCCCGTCACGACCAGTTTTAGCACCCACATACATAACAGGGTTATCAATTCCTTTTGCTTGTCCTTTTTGAATATCTTTCGCTTCAATTAATCCAACACACATCGCATTGACTAACGGATTTTTCGTATAGCAAGGGTCAAATTGGATTTCGCCACCAACCGTTGGAATCCCAATCGAATTACCATAGCCAGCAATACCAGCAACCACTTCACTCACCAAATATTTCGCATGAGGCGTATCTAACTCACCAAAACGAAGCGAGTTAAGCATCGCAATCGGTCTAGCACCCATCGAAAACACATCGCGAATAATTCCGCCAACCCCAGTTGCCGCTCCTTGATAAGGCTCTACATAAGATGGATGATTATGACTTTCCACTTTAAAAGCAACACCTAAACCATCGCCAATGTCGACAATCCCAGCACCCTCACCCGGACCTTGCAACACTTGTTTTCCCTCTGTCGGGAATTTCCGAAGTACTGGTTTAGAATTTTTATAACTACAGTGTTCGGACCACATAACGGAGAAAAGTCCTGTTTCTGTATAATTAGGTTCACGTCCAAGAATAGAACAAACAAGCTCATATTCACTATCCGTTAAACCCATTTCTTGATAAATCTTTTGTTCTTTAATTTCTTTTGTCGTTGGCTCCATGTTAGGCATTTACTTGTTCCTCCTTCCAAGCATTTACAATGGACTCGAAAAGTCTTAAACCATCTGTCCCACCAATAATTTCTTCTACTGCGCGTTCCGGATGCGGCATCATACCAAGTACATTTCCACGTTCATTTACAATACCAGCAATATCCGCGCGACTTCCATTTGGATTTACACTATCATATGTAAAAACAATTTGATTCTTTTCTTTTAAGTTCAACAACGTTTCGTCATCACAGTAATAATTACCTTCCCCGTGAGCGACTGGAACTTGAATAATTTCGCCTTCATCATAAAGTCCAGTAAACATCGTATCCGCATTCGCCACCCGAAGCGGCACCGTTTTACAAATAAAATGCAAATTATTATTTCTAATTAAAGCACCTGGAAGCAAACCAATTTCCGTTAAAATCTGGAAGCCGTTACACACACCAAGCACTGGTTTTCCCATTTCAGCAAAGCGCAAAACTTCTGGCATAATACTTGAAAATTTTGCAATCGCACCAGTTCGCAAGTAATCCCCGTAAGAAAATCCACCTGGAAGTAATACTGCGTCAAAGCCTGCAAGACTTGTTTCCGCATGCCATACATATTCCGCCTCCTCGCCAAGAGAATCGCGAATCGCATGTAGCATATCAAGATCACAATTAGAACCTGGGAACTGAATGACAGCAAATTTCATCGTTTACGCCTCCTCAATTTCATATCGGTAATCTTCCATCACCGGATTTGTTAACAGTTTATCGCACATTTCATTTAATACTTCATGAATATCTCTAGCTGATTTCGCTACTTTAAGCTCCATAAATTTACCAATACGAACATCTTCTACTTCTTCGTAACCCATGCTTTTCGCTGCATCTTTTACCGCAACCCCTTGTGGATCTAATACGCTTTTCTTTAAAGTGACATAAACTTTGACATTATACATTTTGTGACCTCCTAGTTTTGAACTTGCTTTAATCTATTCAATACTTCTGTATACACATCTGTTAAATTGCCAATATTCCGACGAAAGACATCCTTATCGAGCTTCTGATTTGTTTCTTTGTCCCAAAGTCTGCATGTATCTGGAGAAATTTCATCCGCCAGCAAAATCTGACCAGCCGCATCACGACCAAATTCTAATTTAAAATCAATCAGCGTAATATTCATTTGATTAAATAATTTTTGCAATACTTCATTAATCGAACGAGCCGCATCACGAATCTTTTCCATCTCACTTGTTGTCGCAATATCTAAATAAAGCACGTGGTCATCATTAATAAACGGATCATCTAACGCATCGTCTTTATAATAAAATTCCACAATCTCACGCGGAATTACCTCGCCCTCCTCTTTTCCAAGGCGTTTCGCAAGACTCCCAGCCATCACATTCCGAACAACCACTTCAAGCGGAATAATCGCCACTTCTTTAACCAATTGTTCTGTTTCCGAAATCGCCCGAATAAAATGACTCGAAATTCCTTCTTCCGCCAAACGAGAAAAAATAAGCGATGTAATTTGGTTATTAAGCTCACCTTTACCCGCAAAAAATTCTTTTCGCACGCCATTTAGCGCAGTCGCATCATCTTTATAAGCGACACGAAGGACCCCATTTTCTTCTGTTTTAAAAAGTCGTTTTGCCTTCCCTTCATAAACCAGTTCATTAGTCACAATAATTTATCTCCTTATAAAGTACTTAACCTCTTTGAAAAAATAAATATCAAAGAGGTTAGGTTGTATTCTGCCCGTAATTATAATCCTAAACGATCAAAAATTAAGTCGACATTCTTCAGGTGATAGTTGTAATCAAAGCAATCTGCAATTTCTTCTGCAGACAGGTTTTCAGTAATTGTTTCATCTTGTTCTACTAATTCACGGAATGGCACTTGGTTTTCCCAAGCTTCCATCGCTCTTGGTTGCACGACATCATATGCCGCCTCACGAGCTAAACCTTTATCAATGAGCGCAAGTAACACACGCTGTGAATAAATTAGTCCAAGCGTTCTGTCCATATTGCGTTTCATATTCTCCGGGAATACCGTCAAGTTTTTCACAATATTACCAAAACGATTTAAAATATAATCAAGTAAAATAGTGGAATCTGGTAAAATAATCCGTTCCGCGGAGCTATGAGAAATATCACGCTCATGCCAAAGTGGTACATTTTCATAAGCTGTAACCATGTGGCCGCGAATAACACGTGCAAGTCCAGTGACATTTTCAGAACCAATCGGATTACGTTTGTGCGGCATTGCCGAAGAACCTTTTTGTCCTTTTGCAAAGAATTCTTCCACTTCACGTACTTCACTTTTTTGTAATGCGCGTACTTCTACCGCAAATTTTTCTACAGAAGTTGCAATAAGCGCAAGTGTCGCAAGGTATTCCGCATGACGGTCCCGTTGCAATGTTTGCGTAGAAATCGGCGCTGGAGTTGTCCCTAATTTTTCACATACATAGGCTTCCACAAAAGGATCAATGTTCGCATAAGTTCCAACCGCACCAGAAATTTTCCCGAATTCCACACCGTCAGCCGCAAAATTAAAGCGTACTAAGTTACGTTTCATTTCCTCATACCATAAAGCCAATTTCAGACCAAATGTAGTAGGCTCCGCATGAACACCGTGCGTACGTCCCATTGTTACCGTATATTTATGCTCTTTCGCTTTTTCACCAATAATCGCAATGAAATTCTCTAAATCTTTCCGTAAAATCTCATTCGCTTGTTTAAGTAAATAAGAATTCGCTGTATCCACTACGTCTGTTGAAGTTAGGCCATAATGAACCCATTTACGTTCCGCACCAAGCGACTCAGAAACCGAACGAGTAAACGCCACAACGTCATGTCTTGTTTCTAATTCAATTTCATGAATACGGTCCACATCAAACTTCGCATTAGCACGAATTTTCGCAACATCCTCTTTAGGAATATCACCAAGCTCTGCCCACGCTTCACAAGCCAAAATCTCCACTTCTAGCCAAGCCTGATAACGGTTTTGTTCTGTCCAAATATTGCCCATTTCTTTACGCGTATAACGTTCTAACATCCTTTTAAATTCCTCCAGTTACTTCCAAATTTGCGTTTCTTCTAAATCTTCTAATACCGCTGCTGGCTTCTCTGTCAAAATAGTGACATGGCCCATTTTGCGATTAATTTTTGCTTCTTTTTTACCATAATAATGAACGAACCATTGTGGATAACCAGCCATTTGCTCATTCACTGCATCCACATGCTGCCCTAAAATATTAATCATCACAGCTGGTTTCAATAGTTCAGGTTTTACTAGCGGCAATCCAACAATCGCACGAATATGCTGCGTAAACTGAGAAATCGAACAAGCTTCAATCGTAAAGTGTCCAGAATTATGCGGTCTTGGAGCAAGCTCATTGACATAAATCGCACCAGAATTCGTTACAAACATCTCCACTGCTAAAACGCCACACAATTGAAGAACATCCGCTAATTTTTTAGCAATTTCCTCCGCTTCCTCATGCACATCCTCAGCCACGTCTGCCGGTGCAGTAGTCGTATGCAAAATATTATTCACATGCACATTTTCAGCCACCGGAAAAGTTTCGATTTGCCCATCTAAATTACGAGCAACAACCACTGAAATCTCTTTTTCAAAAGGAATCCAAGCTTCTAATACACAAGAACCATAGCGTAACAATCGCGCTGCTGCTTCAATATCATTCGCGTCATAAAGAACAACTTGCCCTTTTCCATCATAGCCACCCTGTGCCGTTTTTAAAACAGCTGGATAACCAATACTTTTGATTTCACTTTCTATCTCTTCTTGCTCAACGATAACCGCATATGGCGCAATATTTATATTAGCAGATTCCAAATACGCTTTTTCTAAAATTCTATCCTGTGTAATCGAAAGTAATTCCGATCCTTGTGGGACAGATACTAACTCTTGCGTCATTTTTAAAGCATCGTAGTCAATATTTTCAAACTCATATGTAACTACATCGGCTTTTTCAGAAAGTTCACGTAAAGCTACTTTATCATCATAGTCCGCAATAATTTGCTCATCACTTACTTGAGCTGCTGGACAGTCTACGGTCGGATCAAGAACAATAATACGATACCCCATCGCTTTCGCTGCAAGAGCAAGCATACGTCCAAGTTGTCCACCGCCAATGATACCAATTGTACTATTTGTCAGTAAAAATTTTTTATCCAAGAGAATCACTACTTTCTAGAACAGTTTCTTCTAGTGTAGCACGTCTTTTTTGTAATCTGTTAGTAATTGCATCGTCCGTTATCGATAAAATTTGCGCCGCCAGAAGTCCAGCGTTCACAGCACCACTTTCACCAATAGCTACTGTCGCTACCGGAACCCCACCTGGCATCTGCACAATGGATAATAACGAATCCATTCCGTTCAATGCTTTGGACTTAATAGGCACCCCAATAACCGGCAAGGTCGTCTTTGCTGCAACCATACCTGGCAAATGTGCTGCGCCTCCAGCACCGGCAATAATAATTTTCAAACCACGTTCCCGCGCTTGTTCTGCATATTGAAACATTAAATCTGGCGTACGATGAGCCGAAACTACTTTTTTCTCATAAGCTATTTCTAGTTCATCTAATACATCACATGCTTTTTTCATTGTATCCCAATCTGAGGTACTCCCCATAATGACACCAATTTCCGCAGGCATTACGTGATCAACTCCTTAATAATCTCTTTTCGACTCCTTCATTCTAACAATAGGCACGATAAAAGTCAACTAAAAATCGAACATTTAATTGTTACGTTTTGTTAACGTTCGTGTTTAGGGTCGTTTTGTTGATTTCAATAGCATTATGTACTCCATTTCACTAAATAAATAAAAAAAGAAGCTACCATCATAGGTAAGCTTCTCTCTATTTCCGAACTTGTTTAATCCAAAAACCACCGTGAATTTGTTTTGGCTCAGAGGAAACAATAAAGGCGCCATTATCAATTTCAATGATTTGTTTATATAGTTTTCGCTCATTCTTCCTTTGCGTCAAAATTTCAAGCATCATCCGCTCACCATCACGACCACTGGCAAGCCAACTAGTTACCCCATATCCTAAATCCCGAATTTGATTAGGCAAATCCAGATTATACTCTTTCGTAATAACATTCACTGTAATGTATCCTAAAGCAATTCTTTCCTCAATTTTCATACCAACAATAATTCCTACACCAAATCCAACGGCATAAGCTAAAACATTAGCAATATTATTTAAATTATCCAATACCAAACTAAGCGCAACCACATAAATAATCATTTCAAACACACTAGAAAGCGCAGCTAAATAACGGTACCCTTTCATCGTCAACAACAATCTCACCGTATAAATCGTCACATACAAAATATTTACAACAAATATAGTAACTACTATAAAAATACCATTATCCACTAAAATAACTCCTTCACTTAAAAACTACAATATACTTTCTAAACAAGCGTCTTTTACTAATATAACATCCCATAAGACTGCTGACAAAAGAAACACTTCAACAAAAAAAGCCCTAAATAATTAGGACTTTTTCAAATTGCCCGGCAGCGACCTACTCTCGCAGGGGGAAACCCCCAACTACCATTGGCGCGGAGAAGCTTAACTACCGTGTTCGGGATGGGAACGG
>NZ_JAATOD010000007.1 GCF_014229645.1 Listeria swaminathanii
CTTTTTCATACACATAAGTGACTGTTTGGTTAGTGTTTGTAAATACGCCATTAGCGTTGGCAGGAGACGTTTTGATCGTCCAATCAGTGATGCTTTTGGCTGTAGATTGGTAAGGAGCATCGATTTTACCGTTCAATGTATCAGGAGTAGCTAATTCGTTGCCATCGCCATCGACATATTTCACAGTAACGGGAGCGCCGTCTGCTTTTTCATAAATGTAAGTGACTGTTTGATTAGCGTTTGTAAATACGCCATTAGCATTGGTAGGTGTAGTATTAACTGTCCAACCAGTGATACTTTTGGCTGTAGATTGGTAAGGAGCATCAATTTTGCCGTTCAATGTGTCAGAAGTAGCTAATTCGTTGCCATCGCCATCGACGTATTTAACGGTAACGGGCTCACCATCTGCTTTTTCGTAAACGTAAGTGACTGTTGTATCACTATCGCCAAATTGTCCTGAAGGTTGGCCTTCAATTTCTTTTAATTTGTAGTTAGTAATTGTTTTTTCTGTTGTTTGATAATTTTCTCCGGATTTACCAGAAATTGTTTCACTTGTAGCTAATTCATTGCCATTTTCATCTTTGTAAAATACGTTTACAGATGAATTGGTTTTTTCGGATACCGTAATTGGTTGTGATACTTTAAGAGAGTAACTAAGCGGTACTCCTTTAGCGGAAGTAGCTGTGAATGTCGCATTGTAAGTCACAGTCTTTGTTCCAATTGGTAAGTTAGAGAAAGAGACTGTTTTATTATCAGCCGATACTGTTCCGCCGTCAGAAATGCTAGAAACAGCCATTTTTTTGCCATCAATATCTAAAGTAGGGTTATTTGAAATAGCTGTTGCTCCTTCTTTAATATTAATAGTTGGAAGTGTGATAGTTTGGCTATTAACTTGTAAACCTTTATAATCTCCAACGACATCCATGCCTTCAAAAAAATCTTTTAACTTACTTAAATCAGTAATGTTATTATTATCAGCGTAAGCAATAGATAATCCTCTTAGTGTATTTAACGAATCAATGGAAGTAAGGCTGTTATTGTTTAAATAAAGGACTTTAAGTTTTTTCATCGTAGCAATTGGAGCTACATTAGTGAACTTGTTGTAACTTAGATTTAAGTTTGTAATGTGATCATTTGCAGTTAATGCTGCTAAATCGCTAATATCATTCCAAGTTACATCTAATTTCTCAAGTGATTTGAGGTTTGCAAATTTTGTGAATTCTTCATTATTGATTTGATGATATGCTGGATCTAACCAAGCATACGAGTTATAAGAAAATGATTTTAAGTTTTCTTTTTCAAGTAAGGGAGTGAAATCAGTAATATAATCCCCGCCTAGTTCTAATTCTTCGAGTGCTGGCATCTCGCCAAGAGCTTTAATATCATTCAATCCAGTAGAAACACCAACGATTTTTTTCAGATTAGGTAAATTTTTAATCTGATTTAAATTGGTGATTTCTGTTTGGTTTGAAAAATATAAATTGGTCATATTGACTGCTTTTTCGAGTCCAGTTAAATCTCTAATTAACCCAGTGACAGGATACCCAGGTGAACTATACATATAGGAAATATCCGCTATAGTAATCGTCTCAAGGTTTGCTTCAGTCAATTCTGTTAAGAACGGATTTCCTACGATATTTTTAAGACCTTCTTTTAAATATGAATCTGGGATATTTACTACATCAGTTGATGCTGCTCGTACATTACTAAAAGGTAAAAATACGGTTGTGATTAAAAATAAAACTAACATTATTTTTATTGCTTTTTGCATATGTCTAATTTCCTCCTTTTTTTTGAATGTATTCGTAATTAGTTATTCGTTAAAACGGACTATTTCAACAACAAAAATTAGTTGGGAAATGTAGTTTGAAACGAATACATCTCTAAACAACGTTATAATATCATGTGGGTTCTCGAGAAATCATGGGTTATTTAAAAGAAATTTATTGGAAATAGAGTGAAGTTCAAAAATTGGACATATTTGTTTTTGAGGGTTTTTTAGGGTGGGAATGTAGGTGGGAGAGAGGGTTTGGTTTTGATGGGCGGTGTGGAGAGGGGGTTTTTGAATATATAGAGCATATAAATTAGTTGTTAGGTTTTAAAATTTTTTGAAAATATTGAAAGGTGAGTTTTTTGTATGTATATTTGGGATGTAATTCGCTTTGCTTTGAACGGGCGAATGGGAGTGTGGGTTTTCGGTTGAGGGTGGATGGATTGTGATGGGGGATGATAGTTTGTGTGGTGGGCGCACTTTACAGGAAGGATTACATGATTGCTTTGCTCGCATGTATATTTGGCCTGTAATTCGCTTTGCTTCGAACGGACGAATGGGAATATGGGTTTTCGATAGATGGTGGATGGATTGTGATGGGGGAGTTCTGTTTGTGTGGTGGGCGCACTTTACAGGAAGGATTACATGCTCGCTTTGCTCGCATGCATATTTGGGCCGTTCGAAGTGTAACGAGTTACGGCCCAAATAAAAACACGTTCCTAAGGCTCAGAAAGGAACGTGCTCTTTCAACTGGTAAGGTTGAAAGACAATCGGGTTGCGCGCCCGATTGTTAAAGGGAGTGTTACTTATATGTTGACCGTGAAATCACGGGTACAACCGATAGATGGTTTATCATGTTAACACACTACTGCTTTAAAGATTTGCAATGTATTGGAAATATTATAATATATCTTGAAATTTGTGTCAATTCATATCTTTATAAAAATTCATAAAGTTTAATAGTTATACTAAATGAAACAGCTTAGTCGCTTTTTGCGGGAGGGTTTTGTACAATGATAGTGAGGTGAAGCGTGATGGTAAATGAAGCGAAATTATATGTGTATGGTTCAACGACAATTTGTGCTAGTTGTGTCGGAGCGCCATCCTCGAAGGAAACAGAGGAGTGGCTTCGTGCTGCGATTGGTCGGAAGTTTTCTGGGCAGCCGTTTGTGGTGGAGTATGTGGATATTTTTAATCCGCCGAATGAAGTGGCTTTAGCGGATATGGCGAATAAAATTGTCGATGAAGATTATATGTATCCAGTGATTGTGGTTGACGGTGAAATTATCGCTGAAGGCAATCCTCGGTTGAAAGATATTTATCAAGTAATGACCGACCGTGGTTACTTGGCAACAATGTAACAGTCTAGGAGGCAAGGGGAAATGAATCCGATTGTGGAATTTTGCGTGAATAATTTGGCGAGTGGGGCGGATGCAGCGTTTGCGAAATTAGATGCGGATGATAATTTAGACGTGATTGAATATGATTGTCTGACATATTGTGATTTATGCGCGACGAGTTTGTTTGCTTTAGTGGACGGGGAAGTGGTTCGCGGGGAAACGGCGGAGGAATTGGTTGCGAATATATATACATTTTTGGAAGAAAATCCGTTTTAATATAGAAAAAAGCGATGAGCTCATAATTGGGCTCATCGCTTTTTATTAGTTAAAAAATTGCTTGATTGGTGTGTCACCGCTTTCGATAGTGTAGGTTTTGTAGAAGCTAGCTTTTTCCGTTAAAACTTCACTGATAAAATTGGCAACGTCAGCTCGTGGGATGTTTGTCTTAGGTTTTCCAGAAACTTCGGCGATTTTGCCAGTGGCTGGGTCATCAGAAAGGCCGACTGGGCGGATAATTGTGTAATCAAGGCCGCTTTGTTTTAATGCTTCATCGGCTGCTTGTTTAGCTTTTAAATAATGAACGAGTGATTCGGGGCCATTTTCTGGGTTATCGGCGCCGTAAGAACTAACAATGATAAAACGGCGCACACCTTTTTTTTTGGCGGTTTCAATTGCTTTAATGGCTCCATTTTGGTCAATGTTAATAGTTTCGGAAGCGGGCGTGTGACCACCAGAACCCGCTGTGAAAATGACCGCTTCAATTTCATCATAGGCATAATGGAAATCTTTTTTTAAATCGGCGATAATCGGCTTTGCACCAAGTTTTTCAAGTTCGCTCACTTGCTCGGCTTTTCTAACCATTGCTCGGACGAAGAAGCCTTTTTCCATTGCAAGTTTTTCGACTAAAAGACGGCCGATTTTGCCATTTGCGCCAATTACGAGTACATTCATTGCTAATCTCCTCCTAAAAAATATCTACAAAGAACTTTTCCCGGTGAGTAAAAAATAAAACCACAAGTCGCCTCGTGGTTTCGGTTATTATTCGAATAAAGATGTGGAGTGCATTGGTTGCACGCGTGTTTTTGGATCAATGAAATTCATCGCATTATTGACGGCAGTTGGAGCTTCACCAAAACCGGTCGCAATTAGTTTTACTTTGCCCTCGTAAGTGCAAATATCGCCCGCACAGTAAATACCCGGGATACTCGTTTCCATTTTCGAATTGACGATAATCGAGTTGCGCTCTAGCTCTAAGCCCCAATTTTTAATCGGACCAAGTGAAGAAACAAAACCGTAGTTAATGATGAAATCGTCAATCTCGAGCGTTTCCGTGGTATCGCCTTTGACTTCCTGCAATGTAATATGCGTTAATTTATCGCCGTTACCAAGCACTTCGGTTGGGATAAATGGTGTTTTAATCGCAATAGATGATTTTTCTAAATTGTTCACGCTATGCTCGTGCGCACGGAAAGCACTCCGACGGTGAACGATTGCGACGGAACTCGCCACTTTTTCAAGCATGAGCGCCCAGTCGACCGCAGAATCTCCACCACCACAAACAGCAACGCGGTGACCAGAAAAGCGACTAAGGTCATTAATGAAGTAATGAATATTCTTGCCTTCGTATTGTTCTGCTTCTGGAAGATCCAGACGTCTTGGTTCAAATGCGCCGTTTCCAGCAGTAATAATAATCGCCTTACTATAATGTGTATCTTTCTTCGTGATGATTTCAAATGTGCCATCGACCTGTTTTTCCACGCTTTGGACAGCTTCTCCTAGCGCAATTGTTGGGTCAAATGGTTTCATTTGCTGAATCAAATTGTTAACAAGTTCCTGTGCGCGAACAGAAGGATAGCCTGGAATATCATAAATATATTTCTCAGGATAAAGCGTAGAAAGTTGTCCACCTAATTGCGGTAAACTTTCTATTATTTTCACACTCGCATTGCGCATTCCGGCATAAAAAGCAGCAAATAGCCCAACCGGTCCACCACCAATGATCGTGATATCATAAATTTTTGTTTTTTCATCCAAAATACATCACCCCCTAGTTCCTAATTCCCCTATGAAATCGCTAAAGTTGCAATAAACATATTTTAGCATATATTGTTGAAAAAGAATGTTTACGGGATTGCTAGGATAAAAAATCGAGAAAATGAACTAGACCAATTACTAACGAAATAACAGATTTTTACGAAAGCCAAGTCATCTCAGAGCTTTATTGTGAAAAAAATCGTATACCACTCGAACCATGCTCCAAAGAAGCTTAAACCCCTGAGTTCGCTTTCTTGAAAATGAAAGTTAAAAAGTCTATGATATAGTTTGTAAGCTGTGAAATAGGGAATATATTGGTACTTACCAGTTTCACTTTTTCATTGGTTGCAGTAGATTTTTAGCGCAATCTACATAGGTGCAGTAAGAAATTCTTAATGCAATTTTTTTGTGAAGAAAAATATAAGGGAAAGTAGATGTGATAACAGATGAGTAAACCAAAAATTGTCATTCTCGGAGCAGGATACGGGGGACTAAAAACATTACGCAAGCTACAACAAAGAAACTTGGAAGCCGAAATCGTTCTAGTGAATAAGAATGACTATCACCACGAAACGACTTGGTTACATGAAGCAGCAGCTGGAACAATTGAACCAGAAAAATTAATGTATCCATTAGACAAAGTCGTTAAAGATACGAAAACGACATTTATCCAAGATACAGTAGTAAAAATTAATAAAGACGAAAAAACAGTCACACTAGATGCAAATGGCGATATCAGCTATGACTATTTATTAATTGGACTTGGGTCAGAAGCAGAAACATTTGGCATCAGTGGTTTGAAAGAATATGCCTTCACTATTACAAGTGTAGAATCCGTGAAAAAAATCCGTGCGCACATTGAAGCGCAATTTGCTAAATGGAAAACAGATCCACGCGATGAATTATTAACAATTATCGTTGGTGGCGCTGGCTTTACTGGAATTGAGTTTCTTGGGGAATTAACTAATCGCATTCCAGAACTAGTGAAACAATATGATGTACCACGCGAAAAAGTTCGCATTTATTGTATGGAAGCTGCTCCAAAAGTATTACCACAATTTGATGCTAAATTAGTTGATTATGGTGTGGGCGTACTGGAAGATCGCGGCGTAGAGTTCCATGTTGGTAAACCAGTCAAAGAAGCTACAGCTGACGGCGTAAAATATGCCGAAAGTGAAAATGAAGTTCGTGAAATCAAAGCGGCAACGATTATTTGGGCTGCTGGTGTTCGCGGAAATAGCGTTATCGAAGCGTCTGGTTTTGAAGCTGGCCGTGGTCGTGTGAAAGTAAACAACAATTTAACCGTTCCAGGCAACGAAGAAATTTTAATTGTTGGCGACTGCTCACTTATCATCAACCCAGCAAACGACCGTCCATTCCCGCCAACTGCCCAAATCGCAATGCAACAAGCCGATGTGGCTGCAGTGAACTTAGCTAAATTAGTTCAAGGCGAAACAGACCTACAAGACTTTGTTTATCATGAAAAAGGAACGGTATGCTCCCTAGGCGATAACGATGCAATTGGCGTTGTTTTCGGTAAAAACCTTAAAGGCTACCCAGCTTCCGTTATGAAAAAAGTCATTGATGATCGCGCGCTACTACTTATTGGTGGTTCAGGCGTTCTGGCTAGTAAAGGTAAGTTTAAATTTTATAAATAAGAATTCTAAAGGCAATATCTGTGAATGCAGATATTGCTTTTTTGTTATGTTATAATGAAGAAAAACTGAAAGAAGGTACGTCCATGAAACAACTTTTTGAGATACTTCCTAATGAATGGGCAGAGAAGTTTTTAAATACAATGAAAGAACGTATTGAGTTGAGCTTTACAAATGAAGACGCAATCTCTTTAGTGCAAAGTAAAGCTGGTGGACGTGGCTATTTGCCGAAAGAACAAGGCTATCCAGTGAATGAAGAAGGCAAGGCACTCTCCTTTTTAGCACAAATAAATTTTGCAGAAATGCCAAAAATGGAACATTATCCAGAGTCTGGCTTGCTCGCTTTTTATGTTAATTATCAAAATGACTTGTATGGTCTTAATTTTGATAATCAAGCAGAACAAAATGGTTTCCGTGTATTTTTCTTTGAGGATTTAGAAAAAGAGAGCATGACTGCGGAAGAGCAAGATGTTTATTTTGAAGGAATTGATAAATCGGACCTTTATACAGTTGTCAAAGGCGAGTATAAGATTGCTGGGCGAGTATCGAAAGAACTTTTGCTGAATGACATCCAAGAGTTTGAAAAAGAATTTGGTAGTGATTTTTATGACGTAATGGAGCAAATTTTTGGTGAAGATGAAGATAAAGCGGATGAGCTGTTTAACCTTGCAATAGATGGCAGTCAACTGGGTGGTTATCCGTTCTTCATGCAAGAAGATCCGCGCATGCGTACAGAAAATTCGTATCATGACACGTTGCTGTTTCAACTTGCTAGCGTGTATAGCGAAGAGCCAGGTGCCAAAATAAATATAATGTGGGGCATGAGCGGAGTCGGCAACTTCTTTATTAATAAACAGGATTTAATCAATCGTGATTTTTCGAATGTTATTTATAACTGGGATTGTTAAAAAACCGTGCTACGTTACAAAAAAGAAAGAGGGTTAATCATGGAAGAACTTTTTGATATACTTCCTAGTGAATGGGCAGAACGATTTTTAGAAACAGAAAAAGAGCGGATAGAATTGCAATTTAAAGATGCAGGGCCGCTGTCATTGCTTCAAAGTAAAGCTGGTGGGCGCGGTTACTTGCCGAAAGAACAAGGCTATCCCGTGACCGAAGAAGGCAAGCCACTTTCGCTATTAGCACAAATTAATTTTTCAGAAATGCCACAAATGGAAAATTATCCGGAATTTGGTTTGCTTGCTTTTTATGTAGATTTTCAGGATGATTTATATGGACTTGATTTTGAAAATCCAACGAGCCAAGAAGGTTTTCGGGTATTTTTCTTTGATGATTTGGGGCAAGAAAGCTATACAAAAGAAGAACAAGAAATATTTTTCGATGAAGTAGAAAAGGGAGATTATTACTCACTTGTGAATGGAGAATTCGAAATAACTGGTCAAATATCTGATCAAATTTTATTAAATGATAGTTGTGATTTCAAAAATGAGTTTGGTGATTATTTTTATGAACTAGCTGACCAAATATTTGATGAGGATGCTGATAAATCATTTGCTCTTGCCAATTTAGCGTCTAAATTAGAGGCTAGCCAAATAGGTGGATATCCATTTTTTATACAAGATGACCCGCGTGTGTACATTGAAAATGCGCAACAGGATACATTGCTATTCCAGTTGAACAGTAAGTATAATCAAGAAAGTGGCAAAGTAGATATTATGTGGGGCGACTGCGGTGTCGGCAACTTCTTCATTAACAAGCAAGACTTAATAAATCGAGACTTTTCCAACATTCTGTATAACTGGGATTGTTCTTGACGAGAAGCAGAAATTCATTACGAATTTCTGCTTTTTTTATGCCCGAACAACTTTTCTAATACTTGTCCACCAATTTTTATTGACGATAAATGCAGTCAGCAGAATAAACGGGAAGAATTGTAGCGGGAAAATAAACAATAGGATCGATGCAGTTAGAACAGGTTTGCCAACGATTTTCGTACAACAAGCAGTCACGAAAACAGTAATTAAAAATCCAGTCGATCCATCAATCCAATAGGTTGCTATGTATCCCATCACAGTACTTGTAAAAATTGCTGGGAAAATCGCGCCACCATTCCAGCCAGTTGCTAAACAAATAGCGACTAAAACAGGTTTTAACAGTGCGATGATAAGTAAAAAAGGGATTGAATAATTTTGCACAGTAGTCGTTAATTCAATTAGCTGATGTTCGCCGGAAAATAACATGAATGAAGAAATAATTCCAAACAAACCAATGCTTAAACCACCGATAATAGCCGCGACCATTTTATTTTTAATCACAGAAGCCGCTTTGGCGATATAAACTTGTAGCTGCTGAAAATAAACACTAAAGAGCCAACCAAGAATAATCGTCGGGATAAAAAGCAAAATAAACCACCAAGACCAACCCATATCAGGTAACCGAATCGCAAAAATACTCGCCGGCATTTTTAAAAAGGATTTCAGCCAAAGGAAGGAGCCGAGTGCGCTAAAAGAGATAATAAGTGACAATACCAATTTAGAGTTTTTAGGGATTTTCTTCGCTTGACTACTTTCATCGATTTCCTCTGCCAATCCACTAAACGGAGCATGGAAAATACTAGAAATAATCGCGCCAACACTTAAACTAACAAGCTCTTCTTTATGCGCCATAGATAGTTTTAAATGGTCAATAATCCAAGTTGTCGCACCCCCAACAATACCAACTAAAGCAGCTTCCGGACCAACGCTCGCTCCGAAAGTTAAAATAATCCAAGCACTGAGTATTGTTGGAAGCAGAACTTTGCGGTATTCAATCCGCCCAGTTTTTTTCGCTTCGGCAATATTATCATGCATTGAACGCGGATAGTCCCCAAGTTTGAGCTGAACCATCCCTACAAAAAAACTACCAATCAAGCCAATTAGTAGAGGATAATACCATGATAAATTAAACTGATTAGGAAGATAAGTCCATAAAAACGTCGTAGCAAAATGAACTACTGCTAAAAATAATGCCGCGATAACGCCTACTAAAATTCCAAGGATAAAAGTATAAACGACAAATACCAGTGTTAACTTTTTCAACCATTCCAGCCCCTTTGTAAAAATCCGTTGATATCATGATTTTCCCTTTAACATCAAGGTATAAACAACCATCAAAATGCAAAAAAAGCCGACTACAATGAGCCAGCTTCTTGATCACATAAATATTTCTAAAATAAATCCAATCGCAACCCCAGTCACTGCTCCAAAGAAAACTTCCATTGGTTTATGACCAAGTAATTCTTTTAAATGCTTCGTTTTTTCTTCTTGTTCAGGTGCCGCAAGTCCTTTGGCATGTTCCACGAAGTCTTGAAAATCCGTTACTAATTTGTTTAAAACAACAGCCTGTTCGCCGGCTTGTCTTCTAACGCCAGTCGCATCAAACATTACAATGATACCAAATACAACAGCAATCGCGAAATAAGGCGAGTCTAATCCGTATTCGATTGCGAGCGTGGTCATTAAAGCAGTAACAGCAGCTGAGTGAGAACTAGGCATACCACCAGTGGAAAACATTAGCCCGACATTGAATTTCCGATAAACTAAAATATGGATCGGAACCTTTACCACTTGGGCAAAAACTATCGCAATAATAGATGCAATTAATGGTGTATTCGTAAATATCGACATCAAATCTCCCCTGTCAAAAAGTCTACTCTTATTTTACCACAATGAGCTTGTTAAAAACCTTTTCTAGAATTTTTCTTCTAACTCTTATATAATAAAGTATAAATCAAATTCGGGAAGAAGGGAACTTATGGGATTTCAAGAAACTATTGGTATTGAAATTATTTCAGTAGAAAAAGGAAAAGCAGTCATCCAATTAGAAATAACAGAAAAAGTGCATCAACCATTTGGCTATTTGCACGGTGGAGTTTCCGTTGCTTTAGCAGAACATGCCGCTAGTATTGGTGCTGCAAATTCAATTGAAGCTGATGAAATCGTCTTTGGTTTAGAAATTAACGCCAACCATCTAGCATCGAAACAAGCGGGACTCGTGACCGCAACAGCAGAAGCAGTCCACCTTGGCAAAAGCACGCAAGTATGGGAAATCAATATAACTGATGAAAACGATAGATTAATCTGTATCAGCAGATGTACCATTGCAGTTAAAAAGAAACGAAAATAAAAAGCATGGCAGAGCTCAGTATATGAACTCGCGCCATGCTTCTTTTATTTCTCTGTTTTATCGTCGTCTGATTCTGTTTCACTTTCATCTTGTTCGATGATTTCATGCTCGGAATCATCCGACTGTTCTTCAATCGTTTGTTCTTCGCGTTCACGTTCTTGTTCTTCTTGATCTTCACGTTCATCAATTTTTTCTTCGCGTCGTTCCCATTCCATTCGTTCTTCCAATTCTTCACGCTCTTGTCGCGCTTTTTCAATTTGTTCTTGGCGAATAATAAGACTTTTCTTTTTCTTGATATCGTCTTTTTTCACTGAACGCAATTGGTCACGAATTCGAATCGCAAGCGGAACACCGGTATCATAAGCGGCCCGGTTAATAAGGTGAGAAGCTACTGGCGTTGTTAAGAAAATAAACAAGACAGCCAGAAGTACTCGCGCATTAAAACCTTCACCTGAGTGGAAAAAGTAACCAACCGTTGCAAATAGAAGTAAACTAACGCCAAACGTATTACTAATCCCAGCCGCATGCGTTCTTGTGTAAACATCTGGTAGCCTAATAACACCAATTGCCGCAAGAATACTTAGCAAACCGCCGATTAAAATCATTACAGAAATAATAATCTCAATTATCACGTTCACGGTCAATCACCTTTCCTTTCTCAATAAATTTGGCAAAGGAAACCGTTCCAATAAAAGCAAGAAGGGCAATGAGTAAAATAACATCTAAAAAGGCATGCGTATCATAAAACATCGAAAGTAAGGCAACAATTGCCACCAAGTTCATCCCGATAGAATCCAGCGCCACCACTTTGTCAGAAGTTGTCGGTCCTTTTAAAATACGGTAAAGATATAAGAAGGTCGAAATCGAATAGAGAAGTAAACCAATAGATAAAGCAATTTGAATAATCATCCGTGGAACACCTCCATAATCGCACCTTCGTAAGACTTACGGATGGTCGCAATTTCTTCTTCAATATTCGGGACATGAAGCGAATGAACATAGATTGCTTTATAATCATCCGAAATATCAATCGAAAGCGTTCCGGGCGTTAATGTAATCAGTAAAGCGAGCATCGTCACTTCCCAGTCCGTCTCAAGTGTCGTATCATATCTGAAAATCCCCGGTCGAATGTTCATATCTTTCTTTAAAACAATCCGACTTACATGAACCGTAGAAACAATTAAATCATGTAAAAAACGGAAAACCAGTTTGATAAGCGCAAATAACCGGAAAAGGTAAAATCTCGACCCAAGGAAACGCCGCATAAAGAACAGCAGGAATATCCCAATGATAAAGCCAATGATAAAGGTCGCAAAACTAAACGATGACTCCAAAAACATCCACAAACAAGCAAGTATTATATTAAGAATAAGTTGAAAAGCCATCTTTTATCACTCCTTTATCACCGCATGGATATAAACAGAAGGGTCAACAAGTGGGTCAACCGCCTGTTCAATAAACGGATAAATTGCGTTACTAAACACACCATAACCAATCGAAATTGCAAGTAGAATAACTACCGGTACAAGCATTTTTTTATACGGAATTTGTAAATTGAATACGCCTTTTTTCTCGCCCCAGAAGCCTTTTGTAAAGACTTTGATTAAAGACATAAGAACGAATAAACTCGAAAGTAAAATGATAATCCCGCCAACGATTTGGCCAGCAGAGAATGCTCCTTCAACAATCAACAGTTTTCCGATAAATCCGCTAAGTGGTGGGATTCCAGCAAGCCCAAGTGTGGCAATAAAGAAAATCCAACCAAGTGACGGTTTCACGCTCATTAAGCCACTGAATTTTTTCACGCTAGAGTAACCAGTAATCGCCATCACAATCCCAACAATAAGGAAGAGGGCGGCTTTGATAATCATATCGTGGATTAAGTAAAATACAGCGCCAGTCATCGATTCGCGTGTCATAATCGAAACACTGAACAGAATAACACCAATTGCAATCATAATATTGTAAATCACAATCGTCTTCATATCATAGTAACTAATGGCCCCAATAACCCCAAGAATAATCGTCACAATCGCGAGAATCCCAAGCAGCGGAACAACAAAGTCAGTCAGTGAACTAAAGAATAGCGTGTACGTCCGAATAATCGCGTAAACCCCAACCTTAGTTAGAAGTCCGCCGAATAAAGCAAGAACTGGAATCGGTGGAGCAAAGTAGGACCCTGGAAGCCAGAAATAAAGCGGGAAAAGACCTGCTTTCAGACCGAATACAAACAAGAACAGAACCGCGACAACGCTTATCATTCCTGTATTTGCACCATTTAAGTCCGTGATTTTTTGCGAAATATCCGCCATGTTAAGCGTTCCAATCATCGAGTAAAGCAATGCAATCGCTACAACGAAAAATCCGGAACCAACCACATTAATCAGCAAATATTTAATCGTCGCTTTAAGTTGAACCTGCGTCCCACCAATGACAAGCAATACATAAGACGCCATCAGCATAACTTCAAAGAACACAAACATATTAAAAATATCACCAGTTAAAAACGAACCATTAACCCCAACAATCATAAAGAGAATCGCTGGATAATATAAAAATTTCTCCCGTGGCTTCCCAATCGTATAAAAGGAATAAAGTACCACACAGAATAAAACAATACTTGTCGTTGCCGTAAGTAAGACAGCTAACATATCGCCAACCATCGTAATCCCAAAAGGAGCCGCCCAGTTACCAATATTCAAGGTCGTAATCCCATTTTCGCGAATATAAAATACAAGGAAAAGGCTCGCCACAACCAAGATACCACTAAAAATAAGGGCGAATACCCGTTGAACGATCACTCGTTTTGGCAGTAGCATTAACGTAATTGCTCCAAGGAAAGGAATCAATATCGGCATTAAAATTAAATTATTCATCATCGGCTTCATGTCCTCTCGTCTTGGATACACTCTCGCTATCAAGCTCCTGATACGCTCTATAAGCAAGAACAAGGAAAAAGGCAGTTACACCAAAGCTTATAACAATCGCAGTCAAAATAAGTGCTTGTGGAAGGGGATCGTTGTATGTTCCTGACCCCGGCGTACCAAGAATCGGCACACGTCCTTTTTTCAGACCGCCCATCGTTAGTACGAGCAAATTGACGCCGTGACTTAGGACAGCTGTTCCAATAATAATCCGTAGCAAACTTTTAGAGAGAATTAAGTAGACAGCAGCGGCAAAAATCAAGCCGATTAAAATAGACATTAATAGTTCCATCAGTCACTCTCCCCAATCGTTTGAATTATCGTAAGTGTTACACCGACAACAACTAAGTAAACCCCAAGGTCAAACAAAGTCGCCGTGTGCAACGCAGTATCTCCTAAAATGGGCAAATCAACATGACCAAATTTATGTGTTAAGAAAGCATCACCCGTGAAAATTCCAATCATCCCAGTACCTAGAGCAAAGACAAGTCCAACCCCAGTGAGCATAATCGTATTAATATTAAGCATACTAGCAACTGTTTTTGTATCATAAGCAAGTAATGTTAGCGTAATTGCGCCAGCCGTTGTAAGCCCGGCCACAAACCCACCACCAGGATTATAATGTCCCGCAAAGAATAAATGGAGCGAGAATAAGAAAATAATGAAAGCAACTACTTTCGTTACATTTCTCAGTAGAACGTCATTCGTTTTCATCATTCTCACCTCGTTTCGTCAGTCGTAATTTAATCATCGCATAAATACCAATCGCGGCAATTGACAGTACAGCTGTTTCAAACATCGTATCAAAACCACGGAAGTCAACTAAGATAACATTAACAATATTTCGTCCCGCCGCTTCCACGTAGGCATTATCCACATAGTATTTCGAAATCGAATCATAAAAAGTTGTATTATACGCTGAAAGGGAAACAAGTGTGATAATCACACCAACCCCGATACTTAAAAATGTTTTCATTGATAACCATTTCGGCTTTTCCTCAATATTACTAAACTGAGGAAGGTGATAGAACACAAGTAGATAAAGCACAACTGAAATAGTTTCAATAATAAGCTGTGTCAACGCAAGGTCAGGCGCTCTTGAGATAACGAAGAAAATACTAATCGTATAACCCATCGCTCCTAATAAGATAATTGAAGTAATCCGCGACTTGGAAAAGACAATCCCAACCAACGTCACTAAAATTACTGCCGCTAAAACAAAATCAACAACCGTCACTTTCGTCATACTTGAAAAATTGAAATCAAGTGCCTGCGTGAAAATCATGACCGAAGCCATCATTAAAATAAAGGCAGATAACATGTAATTCAAGTAAGTTCTAAGCCAACCAGTCATAATAAACATCGTCATCCGGTAGGAACCTTGTTCTAAATAATACATCCCATTATCATACGTTTTTCCAATTCGCAGCGCTTTTGGAACGCGTGTCGTAATCCAAGGTTTCCAGTATTTATGTGTAAGAAACAAGACAATCCCAACCGCCACAACGCCAAATGTCATTAATAAGGCTGGTGTAAATCCGTGCCATAAACTAATATGAATCGAAAAATCAGTAGAAAGTCCAGGAACAATCGCCCTGACAGCAGGTTCCAAAATTGGCTCTGCAATTAAATTAGGGAAAAGACCAATCCCAACCACAAATACCGATAAAATAATCGGCGGTAAAAGGAGTCCAAATGGCGCTTCATGTGGTTTTTTCGGCAGTAAGTAAGGTTTCACTTTTCCAGTGAAAGTTTTGAAGAAAATAATCATGCTGTAAACAAACGTAAACACGCTGGCAACCCAAGCTACAACTGGAAGCAGAACGCCCCAAGTGCTTGCATCAAACAATTGCAAATGCGTAATATTTACCATGCTTTCAAAAAACATTTCTTTACTTAAAAAGCCGTTAAAAGGTGGAATCCCAGCCATTGCGAACGTTCCGATAAACGCAATCGTTGCCGTAATTGGCATAATTCGCATCAAACCGCCAAGTCGCCTAATATCCCGTGTACCAGTTTCGTGATCGACAATCCCAACCATCATAAACAAGCTACCTTTAAATGTTGCGTGATTAAATAGGTGGAACACAGCCGCGACAATCGCCATCACATAAATATCATCACTGAGCGTATCAAAGTGAAGCGAGGCAGCCCCGACGCCAAGAAGCGCCATGATGAGGCCGAGCTGACTAATCGTTGAGTAAGCCAAAATCGCTTTTAAATCATTTTTCTTCGTAGCATTTAGTGAGCCCCAGAACAGGGTCGTAATCCCAACGAGCGAGACCGTCCAAAACCAGACACCCGAACTCGCGAACAGTGGCGTAAACCGAGCCACAATATAAATCCCAGCTTTAACCATCGTAGCCGAGTGAAGGTAGGCACTAACCGGAGTAGGTGCTTCCATCGCATCCGGCAGCCAAATATGAAACGGAACTTGCGCAGATTTTGTAAATGCGCCGAGCAAAACAAGAATCATCGCGGGAATGAATAAGCTATTATTACTAATTACATCCGCATCACGAATAATCGCTCGAATCGAAAATGAATCGCTCATAATATGAAGCAAAATAAATCCACCAAGCATCATCAATCCGCCGAAAACAGTAATCAGCATTGACTTACGAGCCCCGTAACGCGAACGCTCGCGGTGATACCAGTACCCAATCAATAAGAACGAACTAATCGAAGTCAGCTCCCAGAAAAGATACAGCACAATCAAGTTATCACTCAAGACAACCCCAAGCATTGCCGTCATAAAAATAAATAAAAATGTATAGAAATTGCTAAGTCGTTCTTTCTTTTTCCCTAAATAATAAATAGAGTAAAATGTAACGAGTGAACCAATCCCAGTAATAAGTAGCGCAAACAGCAAACTTAGCCCATCGACCACTACCGTAAAATTAATTCCAAGTCGCGGAATCCAAGGCATCGAAACAATCGTAGCCCCGTCCATCGTTTTTGGAATAAATGTTAAGAAGTAAATAAACAAAGTCACTGGAATCGGAAGTACTAACCAGCCAGTATGAACTTGTTTAGTCCACCGATAAAAAAGTGGGATTAGCAGTGCCACAATAAATGGCAGAACAATAGCTAGATGAAGAAATGACAAAATCGGCTCCTCCTCGAAGAATTTTTATACGGAAACTCATCCTGGAAATGTGAAAATAAGAACAGGAATTCATTATTTTTTAAGCAAGTACTTACATTTAATGAAACATAGCAATAACTAAAATTTTAGAAAATCATGCTAAATCATCAAATTTCAACAACTTTACTATTCACGAAGTACCCAAATAAACGCCGTACTTTTATATTTTTTATTATAACATACTTTTTTATCTGAAAAAAAGGCAGGAAACTTAACTTTATAAATCAATTTACGGAAATTTAAAAAACAATTAAATAGGAAGAACAAAAAAACAAACCCAAGAAAAATCTCGGGTTTGAGAAAGTTTAATCGACGTTAACATGTCGCTTTCGGTCGGAACGAAGCGCATAAAGCAAAATGAAAAACGCAACGAGAAACATAAAACTCATAAATAAGAAAACGCTTGGAATGCCGGTAAAACCAGCAAGCGTCCCACCAAGAATTGGCCCAATCACATTTCCGAGGAAACGAGCACTTTGATTGTAACCAAGCATCTCACCTTGCATAACTCCAGGTGCTGCAAGCCGGATATACGCCGTCGTACAAGGCACCATCCCACCAATCGCAATCCCGAATAAAAAGCGGAAGAAGATAAATACCCAAAGATTGGTTGCGAATGCTTGTGGAATAACGAAAACTGCTGCCATAATCAATAAGATATTCAGTATTTTCTCATACCCATATTTGTCGCCGAGCTGCCCCCATTTCCGCGTCATCACTAAATTCCCAAATCCAGTTGCAGAAAACGCCAGCCCCGACAAGAACGCAATATTATCCGATTTTGTCATATCACCAACATAAAGTGCAAGTAATGGTTGAACGCTAAAGTTAGCAATTTGGATCAACGCAGTAATGACCATGACCGTAAACAGAACTCGCAGCGTGAAAATTTGCTTCAATACCGCACGACGAGAATAGACCACTTTGGCAGCTTCTTTTTGTTCCTCTGTCCGAATTTCTTTGACACCAAAAGCGACAATCAAAGCCGCAACCATCATCGCAATCCCAGTAATCGTAAAGGTATCTTTAAAGCCAAATAAATCCGCCATCGCGCCACCAATCAGCGGACCAAAAAGCATACCAGTCACACCGCCGAGTTGAAGCGTACCGAGAACTTTCCCAGCTTCATTCCGAGGCGTTTGTCGCGCAATAAAGGCATTACTCACACCAATAAAACCAGTTACAACCCCCATGAAAATACGCAAAATTAGCAAGTAAGTGACAGAATGCGCAAATCCCATCAAAAAAATACAAATTGATAAACCGACTGAAGTCAGAATCAAAATCCCTTTATAACCATGCTTATCACCAATCCGCCCCCAAATCGGCGAAAAGATAAAGGCAATCAAAAATGTTACGCCAAAAATATAACCGGCCCATCTTTGCACATACGCATTGCTGTAATCGCCAAATGTTTCGATGTAGAGAGATAAAAACGGCATAATCATTGTCATACTGGCTGACATCAACAAGTTTGCCAGCATTAAGATGTACAAATTCCGTGTTCGAGTTGTCATAAAAGAATCATCTCTATTCGTATTATTGTTAAAACTGTCCTTTTCATTATAGAATAAAAGATAGCGAATGAAAAATAAAGTGAAGGATGTGCATTTTTGGTTAAAAAAATTGTCATTTGGGTTTCAGCTGTTATACTAGTACTGTATCTGATTGCTGTCGTTGTTAATTTGCTTATTATTTGGCTACGTTAGTAAACAATAAATTTAAACAAAAGAAGGAGTTTTTACAATATGACTTACCCACAATTATCAAAAGAAGTGGCACCTAACGAAATCGAAGCAGAAATGATTACAAACCGAGGAACTATCCGCATCAAACTGTTCCCTGAAGTTGCTCCAAAAACAGTAGAAAACTTTGTTACACACTCTAAAAACGGCTATTACGATGGCCTTATTTTCCACCGTGTTATTCCTGAATTCATGATCCAAGGTGGCGACCCAGACGGCCGCGGTACTGGCGGCGAAAGCATTTGGGGCGAATCTTTTGAAGATGAATTCTCTACAGAAGCTTTCAACTTACGCGGAGCTTTATCCATGGCAAACGCTGGCCCGAACACAAATGGCAGCCAATTCTTCATCGTTCAAAAACCAGATATGCCTGCTGACATGCTTGGCCAAATGGAACAAGCTGGCTTCCCAGTAGAAGTTATCGAAGCCTACAAACAAGGCGGAACACCATGGCTAGACGGCCGCCACACAGTTTTCGGCCACGTAATCGAAGGCATGGACGTAGTAGACGAAATCGCCAACCTACCAACTGGCATGCAAGACAAACCAGTGAATGACGTTGTGATTGAGAAAATTAATATTAAATAATGCGATTAGAGCACTTTCTATGAAAGTGCTCTTTTTGTATGGGAAATGTAACTTTTATTTAAAGTATAGGATAAATAATTGAAGTTTATATGTATTATTTTCTTTAAAAAATGTTAATTTTGTGATAAAATAAACATGCCTGTGTTTTTAGAATACAGAATATGATGTTTCAAACAGTCAAGTAATACTTTATCGGCTTTGTCAGTTAAGAATTGCTTTAAGTTAACTTCAAGAATCATTAACAATTCTTGAATTAACCAGTTTGATAAGATGATGATTAAGGTAATTATAAGTTTCATACATGTAGTTCCTTTCGAGTTATCGTCTATATTATAACATAATAGTTAAATCATTCGACTTCTCATATATTCAATGGTCATAAGTATGGGAATATTGACCTAAAGAGACGCAGAAAGGGATATTAATTAAGTGTCGAACTTATTGTCTCTTTCCGCTCCAAAAAAGGCGTGAATTTAAGATGCTAGATTCAACAAAACTAGATTCAACAAAATATAAAACAAAAAATTATTTGCACTTTGACCATAGAGTTAAAATTGAAAATGTAGGAAGCTATGTAACTGATCATTCGAAGATTGGAAATCATAGCTTTTTGCCGTTAATACGTTATGTATCATCTTTTGAAAAAAGAATAGAAGAAAAAAATCCAGAGTTTGACAACCGGCCAATTAAGACTAAAGATAGAGTAATTATGTATGCTGGACATATGGATAACTTTATTTATAAATATTATGCAGAAGTGTTGAACAAGAAATTTTACAATAAATTTTGCATAGAAAAAGATATAGATGATTGTGTATCTGCATATCGAAACAATAAAGTAGGGAAATCTAACATTGATTTTGCCGCCGAAATCATTAATCAAACGGTTGAGTATAAGAAAGCTTATGTTTTAGTGGGAGATTTCACTAACTACTTTGATAAAATAAATCACGAATTACTAAAAAAACATTTAGCGGAAGTATTGAATCAGCCAAGGCTATCAAAAGATTGGTTTAATGTGTTTCGATCAATAACTAAATATGGATATTATGAAAAAAGTTTTTTGAATGAGGAATATGGAAGTGATGAAAGTATCAAACGCTCTAATAAAAAAAGTTATTTTGAAAACATTTCTAAATTTAGAGAGTTTCAAAAAAATAACAAAACTTTATATAATAAAAATAAATTTGGTATACCTCAAGGGAGTGCTATCAGCGCGGTATTTGCAAATATATATGCATCGGAATTTGATTTGAAGTTAAAAGGAATTGCCGACGAATTTTCTGGGATATATAGAAGATACTCAGATGATTTTATACTAGTTATCCCTAAAAGCGATATAGTAAATGAGCAAAAAATTAGAAGTATTGAAACTGATACAAGAAGGGTAGCTTCGGAATATAAAATAGAGTTGCATAAAGATAAAACAGGATTGTATTTATACGAGAATGATAAATTTTTTGACATAATTAGCAATGAAGTAAGCCATTTAGATTATTTAGGTTTCGTTTTTGATGGCACTACAGTTAAAATGAGAGGTAAGAGTCCGTATAAATTTTACCGAAATGCAAAAAAACTTATAAATTTTGCTCAGAAAGTAAAAGTAAAAAAAGAATTGACTGATTTACCCTATAAGAAAAAAATTTATGGTTTGTGTACAGATTTAGGAAAGAATTATAATAATCACGGTAACTTTATTTCATATGCAAAAAGAGCTCAAAAGAAATTTGATGAAATATCTCCAAATACAAATAATTTAATAATGAATCAACTAAAAAATCGAAAAAAGAAAATAGAAAAAATGCTAGAGTATAAAATACATACTAAGATTTAATTAAAGATATTTTTATTATTTATGAGGAAAATAGCTTATTGAATAAAGCTACTGAAAAAGTGAATAGTAATAAAAATAGGTAAGTTACTCGTCGAAAGGAATTGTATATCCGTGGAAACATCCCATCCAATAAAAATCAACAACCAACTAATCTACGGCCGAGACAAAACATGGCTTATCAGCTTACACCAAACACCTGACCAACTCACACTATCCATAGAAGTTGACCTTGAAGAAGAAAGCCTCCTCCTAAATATGATTTTTAAAGATCTTATTTTCTACTCATCAACCGAACTCGATACCTTTGAAAAAAGTAAATGGAGTTCAAGTTGGTTAAAAAGCCAAAGTAATTTTGAAATAATCGAGGACTCTGATTTAATAAATGAACGAGTAAAAATAAGAAGTGATTACAACAGCCAAGATTTCACCCACTACCGAATCAGCACCTACGATCATATTATCGATGTAATAGGCAAAAATTATCAGTTAGAAGAAGCAAATAAAAAACAAGTTTCTCATCAATCAGGATGAAAAACTTGTTTTATTTTTAAACCAAAACTTCCGAAAAGAACTCATTATACAAAGCGCGAACGGCCGCATATTCTTGTTCTTCCTTCACGCCAAACATGATGCTCACCTCAGAAGAACCTTGATTAATCATTTCAATATTAACTTTCGAATCGGATAAAGCTTTTGAAGCACGTGAAGTTATCCCAACGTTATGGCGCATTGCTTCGCCAACAACCATAATCAGCGAAATCCCGTGCTGCATTATAACTTGGTCAGCATTTAATTCCTCTTTCAATCTCGTCATAATTGTCCGCTCAGTATCCTCACCAAACTGATTTTCGCGAATAATAATCGTTAAATCGTCAATCCCCGATGGCATATGTTCATAGTTCAACCCAGCATCTTCCAAAATTTGCAGCACTTTTCGCCCGAAGCCAATTTCCCGGTTCATCAAATATTTACTAATATAAATGCTACAAAAACCGTCATCACTAGCAATACCAACGACGGGGCCATTACTATTTTCGCGTTCATGAACAACACGAGTACCACAAGAATCAGGATTGTTCGTATTTTTAATATGCACCGGAATACCCGCATGAAACGCCGGAATTAATGCTTCATCATGAAAAACAGAGAAGCCGGCATAAGAAAGTTCACGCATTTCCCGGTAAGTAAGCTCGAGTACTTTCTTCGGATTTTTCACGATAGCGGGATTGACTGCGTACACAGCATCGACATCAGTAAAATTCTCATATAACTCCGCTTGGGCGCCATTCGCGACAATCGCTCCAGTGATATCGGAACCACTTCTGGAAAATGTGCTTATTTCGCCATCTTTCGTATAGCCGAAAAATCCTGGGAAAACAATGATTCCTTCACGTTCACGAAGCGCAAACAAACGATCATAAGACTCTGGTAAAACTTGCGCGCTGGCATGTTCGTCCGTCACGAATAAACCAGCGTCTTTTGGATTAATATAATTGGCGTTTAAGCCTTTAAATTTAAAATAAGCCGCGATTAATTTTGCGTTATTATCTTCGCCACTAGCTTTCATTCGATCTAAAAATTTATCTGGATCACTTTTATCAGATGAAATGGTTGCTTGTAGGTCAGTGCGAATTTGCTTAATAATTGCATCACTCATCCCGGTATCAAGCGCTATTCCAGCATATCTAGCAATAATCGCTTCAAATAATTCGCTCGTATCTTCACCAAGAAGTGCCTTTGCCGCGCAATCAATAAGTAAGTCGGTCACTTTGGTATCTTCTTTGAAACGTTTCCCCGGAGCAGAAACAACGACGATTTTTCGGTCGGAATCCTCCGTTATAAGTTGGAAAACCTTATTTAATTGGATCCCCGATGCTAAAGAGCTTCCGCCAAATTTAATTACTTTCATGCAACACACTCCTGATTTGAATTTTTTATCTCCCGAAAGTGTTGTTTTTAGATGATGCGAAATTTTCTGAGCTTTCGGATAAAGTTATTGTCTATTATCGCTCTTTTTACGTGAAATCGCAATGGTTTTTCGCATTTTTAATAATTTTCTCTTGGACCCAGTAGTTTACTTGTTTAAAAAGCTAAAGGTAGTTATAATAAGAGTGTACAAAAAAAGCAGCCTTAATCTGAAAGGAAAGATTACGATGAAAAATATTGTTTTAGTATGTGCGGCAGGGATGTCAACAAGCCTTTTAGTAACAAAAATGCGTAAAGCAGCAGAAGAACGCGGAGAAACTTGCGAAATTGAAGCATACTCTATCGCTGAAGTAAGTAACTTAATTGATGATGCAGATGTAGTGCTTTTAGGACCACAAGTGCGTTACCAGAAAAAAACAGTTGATGAACTAGCTGCTGGGAAAATTCCAGTAGATGTAATCGACATGGCAGCATATGGTACGATGAACGGTGAAAAAGTACTAGGCCAAGCATTAGATTTAATTAACGGTTTCCAAAAATAAACAGTAAAAAAACCTGTGTGGCACTTAAGCCACGCAGGTTTTTTAGCTTTCTTGGGTAAGAATCCCGTCTTCCATGCGATACACATGGTTAACTAAATCTAGCATACGTTCATCATGCGTTACCATAATCGCAGTTCGACTTGTTTGCACAACCTCATTGCGGATAAGCTCGACAACTTCACGACTTCTTTCAGTATCAAGACTCGCAGTTGGTTCATCGGCTAAAATAACGGAAGGTTGATTAATAAGCGCGCGCGCAATAGCGACACGTTGCTTTTGACCGCCAGACAAATCTTTTGGATAGAAATTTGCGCGATCACTAATGCCGAGCTGGCTTAGAAGTGACGCCGTATCTTTTTCAAGTTCCGCCGCGCTTTTCCCGGCCATTTTTCCAATAAAGCTGATTTGATCTTTCACATGTAGATAAGGAACCAGATGAGCTGCTTGGAAAATAAAGCCGATTTCTTCTAAACGTAGCGCTGTTTGTTCTTTGGAAGATAAATTACCGACTGATTTGCCGTTAATGGAAATCGTTCCGCCAGTTGGTGTTAAAAGTGCTCCAGCCAGAGAAAGGAGCGTACTTTTACCAGAACCACTCGGACCAACAATCGCAATCAGTTCGCCTTTTTTCGCTTCGAAATTGGTTTCCTTCAGTGCATGAATAATTGAAGGGCCGGACGGGTAATCTTTATACACTTTCTCAAAAGATAGTAGAGTTTCCATTATTCATCACCTCCTCGAATAGCATCTAGTGCGTCTACTTTAGCGATTCGTCTAAGTGATAGAAGTGCGCCAAATAGGGCAACTAGGAAGAACAAGCCACTATAAAGTGCAATCGTCATCGGACTTAATCTAAATGGCATCGCTGCTGGCATAATGCTCGGTAAAATCAGCGTTACACCGACACTAATTAAAATACTAATAATCGAAATAATCACGACTTGGGTAATAATACTTTTCACTAAGTAACTTGTTTTCGTACCCAGTGCTTTTAAAATACCAAATTGGGTTGTTTTTTGGAGCGTCATTACATAGAAGAAAGCCGTTAAAATAAATCCGCCGATAATGATTAGGAAGAAAATCATCATATTAAGCGTCATTTGCTCTGCAGAATATCCAGGGATTTGATTTAAAAAGGCCTTATGATCAATTGTCGTTAAATCTTTATCCGAAAGGGTTACGCCTTTATCAGGATCGTCTGTTTTAATCGCAATGGTACTTGTTTGCGGGATTTTTTGGTGATATAAAACAGGATTGATTTCTTGCCAAGTGGCGATATTAATATAAACAACGGGAGCATGGCTGTACTTTTGATTTTCCGTAAAGCCGACAACAGTTAATTCTCTATTTAAAATATCGTCCATTAAAACATCGCCAATTTTGATTCCGTCTGATTTCAAGGAAGAATCAACAACGATTTCGTCAGGTTTTGTCACTTGTATGTTAGCTCCATCAGAAATTTTTGGAGCGAGAAAGCTATCTGGTTGAATACCGAAAAGTGCAACGCTAAATTTTTTGCTGTCACTTTCCCGTTTTAAAGTTTGCATCGATTGTCCAAGCACCGCAGCATCCTTCACGTTCGCGTCTTTTTTCACGTCAGCGAGTTTGGATTCTGGGAACTGTGATCTCGATAATTTGTCTTGGGCGTCTTTGCTGAGAACATAATATGGAACCCCGTTATCTGCGACAGATGAAGCATTATCATAAGCAAGGCCATTTGCCAGCCCAGATAAAATAAGCGATAGTAACATAATTAAGACCATGATGCCTGTTACTAAAATATAGCGCAACTTAGAATAAACTAATTCACGAAGCCCTAAAAACATCGGTTATACCAACTCCTTTAAATTTATGTAAACGGAAAATGCACATTATTTCACTTTCCAAAGAATAGTATACCAAAGCTATATTCAATTTCCTAAAGAAAGAAACTAAGTAATTGCTACTTAGTTTCTTCAAATTAGTTATTTTTTTAAGCCTTGAATCAGAAGTTTCACGGCTTTTTCTAAAGTTTCTTTTGGACAAGCGATGTTGAAACGGACAAAACCTTTACCAGAATGACCGAAACCAGAACCCATTTGAACACCAACGCCAGCTTCGATTAAATCAGCGTAAATCGTTTTTTCGTCTTTGGGAAGTGCGCGGCAATCAAGCCACATCAAGTAAGTCGCTTCTAAATCCGTCACGCCAACTTCTGGTACTTCTTTTTCAAGTTCCGCTTTTACATATTCATAGTTGCTGTAAATATATTCTTTCAGTTCTTTTAACCAAGCCGCACCGTGACGATAAGCCGCTTCTGTACCAACAATCCCAAAGACATTAAGCCCATTAGTCGTGGCGTACTTTTGCTCCGCGGCGAATCTTGTTTGGTACTCTTTATTCGTAATAATATAGTAGGAAGCTTTAATTGCCGCCAAATTAAATGTTTTCGTAGCAGCCATCAAAGTAATAATTTGATCTTGATAAAATGGTGCTGCAACCATAATTGGTACATGTTTATGATTTTTCATCACTAAATCAGCGTGAATCTCATCCGAAACAATCGGAATTTGGTATTTCTCGCATAGTTTTGCCAGTTCCACGAGTTCCTCTTTTGTGAAACAGCGACCACCAGGATTTTGCGGATTACATAGAAGGAACAATTTGACATTTTCTTCTTTGATACGCTTTTCCAAATCAGTAAAATCCATCCGATACTGATGATTTTCGTATTTTAGCGGTGACATAACAACTTTTCGCTCGGTAGCTTTTGTTACATTGAAAAATGGCGGATAAATTGGCGAAACCATTAAAACCGCATCACCTTCTTTTGTTAAAGAACGAATGGCTAAGGAAATAGTCGGGACAACCGCCCCGTTAAAAAACAGCGTGCTCGGATCAATTTCAAACTGGTGCTGCTCTTTATTCCAGTCAATAACAGCTTCAACAAGTGCTTCTGACTTCGTGGAATAACCAAAAATCCCATGATCGATTTGACGCTGAAACGCATCAAGTACAGGCTGCGGCGCACGGAAATCCATATCCGCTACCCACATTGGAATAATATCTTTTCTACCAAATAATTCTTCTGCCCCATCCCACTTTTCTGAATTAGTTCCAATACGCGGAATGACTTCATCAAATTGACTCAAATATGTCACGCTCCTTATCTTTAATTCGCCTCAATTATAGCACAAATTCCAGCTCGAAAGCTCACTATAGAAGGATTTAGAATAATTGTTAAAGTTTCGCCTAAGTGTTATAATTTATAAAATATTGTAAGGTTGAAAGTAGGAGGAATGAAGATGAGTACATTCAAAGTAGGAGATGTAGTTTCTGGGAAAATTGCAGGAATTCAAAGCTACGGAGCATTTGTAGCACTAGATAATTCAACACAAGGCTTAGTTCATATTTCAGAAATCACGCATGGTTTCGTCAAAGATATCCATGATTTTCTAGAAGTAGGACAAGAAGTCAAAGTGAAAATTCTAGATATCGACGAAGAAAAAAATAAAATCAGTCTTTCTATCAGAGCGACAGAAGAAGCACCAAAAGAACAACCAGCTAAAAAGAAACCAGTTTCATCTAGTGAAAACGACGAAGGATTTAATACTTTACGTGACAAACTAGAAGAATGGATTAAAAAAGCAGATAAATAAAACCCTGTATCAGCCTGTTATCAAGCCCTTTCCAGGGGTAGATAAGCAGGCTGATAAATTTAATTGACTAAAATTTTAGAAAAAGGGAATAGTTAGAAGTAATTTTCTATTTATTCAATAATATAAATTAGTCAAAAGGGGGATTTACGTGAAAAGATCTATTCATGTGCAGGCATTTGTATATAACGAGAAGAAAGACGAGATACTAGTGGTGAGGGATCGCAACCTGGCTTGGGCTTTTCCGGGAGGGCATGTGGAAACAGATCAAACGATGGAAGAAGCACTCGCAAGCAAAGTAAAAGAGCAGACAAATATCAATATAGAAATAGAGTCTATCTTGCACTGCAAAGAACGGCGTGCTACATGGGAGCACGTCTGCACATTCGTTTTCCGAGCAAAGCCAATTGGCGACACAATGCTCGCTTCAAACAATGATAATGCTTTCCGAGTAAAGTGGGTACCCATTCCGCTTGCAGATGATCTATTAGCTGTAGACCAATTATCATTAAACGAACTAGTCCGAAGCGAGGGAGTCTTATATGAAAACTATACCTAATATTCAAAAAGGCTCAAATTTCACAAGGTCAAGCCTTGCTAAAAAGCACTGTTTGATATAAAGTTAGTAAAGAAACTTTTTTAAAATTTGGAGGGAAAATAATGACACATATTAAATTTGATTATTCCAAAGCGCTCCGTTTTTTTGAAGAACGCGAACTTGATTATCTTGAACCAGCAGTAAAAGCAGCTCATGATGCATTACATAACGGTACAGGTGCTGGGAACGATGCGCTTGGTTGGATTAACTTACCAACAGATTACGACAAAGAAGAATTTGCTCGTATCAAAAAAGCAACAGAAAAAATCCATAGCGATTCAGAAGTTCTAATCGTTATCGGTATCGGCGGTTCTTACCTAGGAGCACGCGCAGCAATCGAAACTTTAAATCATTCCTTCTATAATGTACTTGAAAAAGGTGCGCGTAAAACACCTCAAGTATTCTTTGCGGGAAATAGCATTAGTTCTTCCTACTTACATGACCTTATTGAAGTAGTTGGCGACCGCGACTTCTCTGTTAACGTTATTTCTAAATCAGGAACAACAACAGAACCAGCAATCGCTTTCCGTGTTTTCAAAGAACTTTTAATCAAAAAATATGGCGAAGAAGGCGCGAAAAAACGCATTTACGCTACAACTGATAAAGCAAAAGGCGCTCTAAAAACATTATCCGACAACGAAGGCTACGAAACATTTGTTGTTCCAGATGATGTTGGTGGACGTTTCTCCGTTTTAACTGCAGTAGGTTTACTTCCAATCGCAGTTAGCGGCGTTGACATTGATGCTCTAATGAACGGAGCAGCAGCAGCAAGCAAAGATTTCGACAAACCAGAACTTAAAAACAACATTGCATACCAATATGCAGCAGCTCGTAACGTTCTTTACCGTAAAGGCAAAGTAACAGAACTTCTAATCAGCTATGAACCAGGCTTGCAATACTTCAACGAGTGGTGGAAACAATTATTCGGCGAAAGTGAAGGTAAAGACAAAAAAGGTATTTACCCATCCAGCGCTAACTTCTCTACAGACTTGCACTCCATCGGTCAATATATCCAAGACGGACGTCGCAACCTTTTTGAAACAGTTGTTAAAGTGGACAAACCACGCCACAATTTAACTATCAATAAAGAAGACGTAGATTTAGATGGATTAAATTACCTAGCTGGCGAAACAGTTGATTTCGTTAATACAAAAGCATTCGAAGGAACTCTTTTAGCGCATACAGACGGCGAAGTTCCAAACTTTGTTGTAGAAGTACCAGAACTAGACGCTTACACATTCGGCTACCTAGTATACTTCTTTGAAAAAGCTGTAGCAATCAGCGGTTACCTAAATGGCGTAAATCCATTTGACCAACCAGGCGTAGAAGCATACAAAGCTAATATGTTCGCATTACTTGGCAAACCCGGCTTCGAAGACAAAAAAGCAGAACTAGAAAAACGCTTAAACAATTAATTTTCATTTCCAAACCTTGGGGCCAATCGCTCCAAGGTTTTTTGTTTGTTTGCGATTTTCTTCCATTGGAGTTACCATATAGTTAAACAAAGGAGGGCAAGAAATGCTATCTATCGAACGAAAACGCGCCATCGTCCAATATGTCAAAAGCCGAAAAATAGCAACCGTCAGCGAACTAGCCAAACATTTTGAAGTCCATGAAGCAACCATTCGCCGCGATTTAACCTCTTTAGAAAAAGACAAAAAACTAAAAAGAACCCATGGCGGAGTTATGATAGAAGAAAAAGTAGTTTCCGAACCCAACTGGAAAAAACGAAGTGAAGTGCGCTACGAAGAAAAGCAACGCATCGCCACATTAGCAGCCACAATGGTCAAAGATGGCGATACAATCATCCTTGACGCCGGAACAACAACCGGCCACATCGCAACAGCACTAAAAGATCGTTCCAAGCTAACCGTCATAACAAACGATATCAACGTAGCTTCCATTATGCGCTTCTCCCCGTCCAAAGTAATCGTGACAGGTGGCGTCATCTACCCAGAAACATTCATCCTTAATGGCATGATAACAAGCGGAACATTGCAAAGCATTCACGTACATAAAGCATTCGTAACCACACCAGCACTCGATATCGACAAAGGCCTAATGCACTACGATGAATACTTAATCCCAGCCAAACAACAAATGCTCCACTCAGCCGATGAAGTCATCCTAGTAACAGATCACACTAAATTCGGCCGCATCTCCCTGTACAAATACGCAGACCTAGACGAAATCTCTTCCATCATCACCGGAAAAGAAATAGATCCAATCCTAAAAGAACAGTTTGAAGAAAAAGGAATGCAAATTTATACAACATAATGTTTTAAAAGCGCCATTTAATCACCAATTTATGCACGTAATTCATCTTTTTTCATCTTTATTAAAAAAACTTTGTAAAAAGTATTGACGAAATGCAAAAATCTTGGTATATTTATAAACGTTGCTGATGCGGACAAAACGCTTTCGTAACAAAAGAAACTGACCTTTGAAAACTGAACAAAGAAGAAGACGAAAAGCAATGAGACGTAAAGTCTCACTGGTAATCGCAGGGCAGAAAACAGAAAGCTGTTTTCAACAAAACAAACTAGTAATTTAATTGCTAG
>NZ_JAATOD010000008.1 GCF_014229645.1 Listeria swaminathanii
TACAAGTAGTTAGAGCCCGTTAATGGGTGATAGCGTGCCTTTTGTAGAATGAACCGGCGAGTTACGATTTGTTGCAAGGTTAAGCGGAAAAAGCGGAGCCGTAGCGAAAGCGAGTCTGAATAGGGCGAATAAGTAACAGGTCGTAGACCCGAAACCAGGTGATCTACCCATGTCCAGGATGAAGGTAAGGTAATACTTACTGGAGGTCCGAACCCACGCACGTTGAAAAGTGCGGGGATGAGGTGTGGGTAGCGGAGAAATTCCAATCGAACTTGGAGATAGCTGGTTCTCTCCGAAATAGCTTTAGGGCTAGCCTCGAGGTAAAGAGTCATGGAGGTAGAGCACTGTTTGGACTAGGGGCCCTTCTCGGGTTACCGAATTCAGATAAACTCCGAATGCCATGTACTTATACTCGGGAGTCAGACTGCGAGTGATAAGATCCGTAGTCGAAAGGGAAACAGCCCAGACCACCAGTTAAGGTCCCAAAATATATGTTAAGTGGAAAAGGATGTGGGGTTGCTTAGACAACCAGGATGTTGGCTTAGAAGCAGCCACCATTGAAAGAGTGCGTAATAGCTCACTGGTCGAGTGACCCCGCGCCGAAAATGTACCGGGGCTAAACATATTACCGAAACTGTGGATGAACCTCTTTAGAGGTTCGTGGTAGGAGAGCGTTCTAAGGGCGGTGAAGTCAGACCGGAAGGACTGGTGGAGCGCTTAGAAGTGAGAATGCCGGTATGAGTAGCGAAAGAAGGGTGAGAATCCCTTCCACCGAATATCTAAGGTTTCCTGAGGAAGGCTCGTCCGCTCAGGGTTAGTCGGGACCTAAGCCGAGGCCGATAGGCGTAGGCGATGGACAACAGGTAGAGATTCCTGTACCAGTGCTAATTGTTTAACCGATGGGGTGACACAGAAGGATAGGGAATCGCACGAATGGAAATGTGCGTCCAAGCAGTGAGTGTGAGAAGTAGGCAAATCCGCTTCTCGCGAAGCATGAGCTGTGATGGGGAAGGAAATTAAGTACGGAAGTTCCTGATTTCACGCTGTCAAGAAAAGCCTCTAGGAAGAGTAGTACTGCCCGTACCGCAAACCGACACAGGTAGATGAGGAGAGAATCCTAAGGTGAGCGAGAGAACTCTCGTTAAGGAACTCGGCAAAATGACCCCGTAACTTCGGGAGAAGGGGTGCTCTATTAGGGTGAAAGCCCGAGAGAGCCGCAGTGAATAGGCCCAGGCGACTGTTTAGCAAAAACACAGGTCTCTGCAAAACCGTAAGGTGACGTATAGGGGCTGACGCCTGCCCGGTGCTGGAAGGTTAAGAGGAGTGCTTAGCTTCGGCGAAGGTACGAATTGAAGCCCCAGTAAACGGCGGCCGTAACTATAACGGTCCTAAGGTAGCGAAATTCCTTGTCGGGTAAGTTCCGACCCGCACGAAAGGCGCAACGATCTGGGCACTGTCTCAACGAGAGACTCGGTGAAATTATAGTACCTGTGAAGATGCAGGTTACCCGCGACAGGACGGAAAGACCCCGTGGAGCTTTACTGCAACCTGATATGGAATGTTTGTACCGCTTGTACAGGATAGGTAGGAGCCGAAGAGACGTGTGCGCTAGCATACGAGGAGGCAATGGTGGGATACTACCCTGGCTGTATGACCATTCTAACCCGCCACGCTTAGCGCGTGGGGAGACAGTGTCAGGTGGGCAGTTTGACTGGGGCGGTCGCCTCCTAAAGAGTAACGGAGGCGCCCAAAGGTTCCCTCAGAATGGATGGAAATCATTCGCAGAGTGTAAAGGCACAAGGGAGCTTGACTGCGAGACTGACAAGTCGAGCAGGGACGAAAGTCGGGCTTAGTGATCCGGTGGTTCCGCATGGAAGGGCCATCGCTCAACGGATAAAAGCTACCCCGGGGATAACAGGCTTATCTCCCCCAAGAGTCCACATCGACGGGGAGGTTTGGCACCTCGATGTCGGCTCGTCGCATCCTGGGGCTGTAGTCGGTCCCAAGGGTTGGGCTGTTCGCCCATTAAAGCGGCACGCGAGCTGGGTTCAGAACGTCGTGAGACAGTTCGGTCCCTATCCGTCGCGGGCGCAGGAAATTTGAGAGGAGCTGTCCTTAGTACGAGAGGACCGGGATGGACACACCGCTGGTGTACCAGTTGTTCCGCCAGGAGCATCGCTGGGTAGCTATGTGTGGCAGGGATAAACGCTGAAAGCATCTAAGCGTGAAGCCCCCCTCAAGATGAGATTTCCCATTTCTTCGGAAAGTAAGATCCCTGAAAGATGATCAGGTAGATAGGTTTGGAGTGGAAGTGTAGCGATACATGGAGCGGACAAATACTAATCGATCGAGGACTTAACCAAAAAATGAAACGAAGTTACCTAACTGAACACTTTCTTCTCTAGTTTTGAGAGAGCAATCTTTCAACAA
>NZ_JAATOD010000009.1 GCF_014229645.1 Listeria swaminathanii
CTTTCCCTTCGGGGACAAAGTGACAGGTGGTGCATGGTTGTCGTCAGCTCGTGTCGTGAGATGTTGGGTTAAGTCCCGCAACGAGCGCAACCCTTAATTTTAGTTGCCAGCATTTAGTTGGGCACTCTAAAGTGACTGCCGGTGCAAGCCGGAGGAAGGTGGGGATGACGTCAAATCATCATGCCCCTTATGACCTGGGCTACACACGTGCTACAATGGATAGTACAAAGGGTCGCGAAGCCGCGAGGTGGAGCTAATCCCATAAAACTATTCTCAGTTCGGATTGTAGGCTGCAACTCGCCTACATGAAGCCGGAATCGCTAGTAATCGTGGATCAGCATGCCACGGTGAATACGTTCCCGGGCCTTGTACACACCGCCCGTCACACCACGAGAGTTTGTAACACCCGAAGTCGGTAGGGTAACCTTTATGGAGCCAGCCGCCGAAGGTGGGACAGATAATTGGGGTGAAGTCGTAACAAGGTAGCCGTATCGGAAGGTGCGGCTGGATCACCTCCTTTCTAAGGAAAAGGAAACCTGTGAGTTTTCGTTCTTCTATATTTGTTCAGTTTTGAGAGGTTACTCTCTTTTATGTCAGATAAAGTATGCAAGGCACCGTGCTTGAAGCATCGCGCCAGTACATTTTTGACGGGCCTATAGCTCAGCTGGTTAGAGCGCACGCCTGATAAGCGTGAGGTCGATGGTTCGAGTCCATTTAGGCCCACTTTTTCTTTCTGACACAAGAAAACAAACAATTACATTCCTTTTATGGGGCCTTAGCTCAGCTGGGAGAGCGCCTGCTTTGCACGCAGGAGGTCAGCGGTTCGATCCCGCTAGGCTCCACCAAAATTGTTCTTTGAAAACTAGATAAGAAAGTTAGTAAAGTTAGCATAGATAATTTATTATTTATGACACAAGTAACCGAGAATCATCTGAAAGTGAATCTTTCATCTGATTGGATGTATCATCGCTGATA
>NZ_JAATOD010000011.1 GCF_014229645.1 Listeria swaminathanii
TTGTTCTTTGAAAACTAGATAAGAAAGTTAGTAAAGTTAGCATAGATAATTTATTATTTATGACACAAGTAACCGAGAATCATCTGAAAGTGAATCTTTCATCTGATTGGATGTATCATCGCTGATACGGAAAATCAGAAAAACAACCTTTACTTCGTAGAAGTAAATTGGTTAAGTTAGAAAGGGCGCACGGTGGATGCCTTGGCACTAGGAGCCGAAGAAGGACGGGACTAACACCGATATGCTTTGGGGAGCTGTACGTAAGCGTTGATCCAGAGATTTCCGAATGGGGGAACCCACTATCTTTAGTCGGATAGTATCCTTACGTGAATACATAGCGTAAGGAAGGCAGACCCAGGGAACTGAAACATCTAAGTACCTGGAGGAAGAGAAAGAAAAATCGATTTCCTGAGTAGCGGCGAGCGAAACGGAAAGAGCCCAAACCAAGAAGCTTGCTTCTTGGGGTTGTAGGACACTCTATACGGAGTTACAAAAGAAAGCTATAAATGAAGCGGTCTGGAAAGGCCCGCCAAAGACGGTAACAGCCCGGTAGTTGAAATGGTTTTCCCTCCAGAGTGGATCCTGAGTACGGCGGAACACGTGAAATTCCGTCGGAATCCGGGAGGACCATCTCCCAAGGCTAAATACTCCCTAGTGACCGATAGTGAACCAGTACCGTGAGGGAAAGGTGAAAAGCACCCCGGAAGGGGAGTGAAACAGTTCCTGAAACCGTGTGC
>NZ_JAATOD010000012.1 GCF_014229645.1 Listeria swaminathanii
CGGTTCGATCCCGTTAACCTCCATTTATTATGCCGGCTTAGCTCAGTTGGTAGAGCAACTGATTTGTAATCAGTAGGTCGCGAGTTCGACTCTTGCAGCCGGCACCATTAATATTATCTTTATAATAGTACATATTTTTTATTATAGAGAGCCGTTAGCTCAGTTGGTAGAGCATCTGACTTTTAATCAGAGGGTCGCTGGTTCGAACCCAGCACGGCTCACTTTTTGCGGGTGTGGCGGAATTGGCAGACGCACCAGATTTAGGATCTGGCGCCGCGAGGCGTGGGGGTTCAAGTCCCTTCACCCGCACTTATTAAATATGCGGAAGTAGTTCAGTGGTAGAACATCACCTTGCCAAGGTGGGGGTCGCGGGTTCGAACCCCGTCTTCCGCTTGTTTACAAAAGTTCCAATATGCCGGGGTGGCGGAACTGGCAGACGCACAGGACTTAAAATCCTGCGGATAGTGATATCCGTACCGGTTCGATTCCGGTCCTCGGCATTATTTTTATATGCGCCCATAGCTCAACTGGATAGAGTACTTGACTACGAATCAAGCGGTTAGAGGTTCGACTCCTCTTGGGCGCACTTTATTAAACGGGAAGTAGCTCAGCTTGGTAGAGCACTTGGTTTGGGACCA